>NZ_JBEPKM010000011.1:0-277443 GCF_040544715.1 Methylobacterium sp. 1030
TCCTCCGGCTTGTGCCCCTTCGTTCCCATCTGTCCGTCCTCGTCCTGGCCCGAAAGCCATACCTCAGGGCGGACCACTTCACTGGGGGCGGATCACTTCATGAAGCTCTCAGCCTTGGCGTTATCGTAGGGATTGCCGCGCCGGCCCATCGAGCCAACAAGCCCGTGCTCGGCCAAGACCTTCCGATAGGCCTCTGCCGCGTACTGACTCCCGCGGCCCGTGTGGCGATGCCCGACCGGGCCTCGGCATCCACGTCCGTTCGCGCCTATCGTGAATTCTGGGGGACGTTCGAACTCGGCGACCTGCCTATGTCGCTGGACCTCGTCGACGGGCTGACCGCCCTTCGGATGCTCAGGCCGTCGATGATGCGCGGGCCGGGAGAGTTTCGTGCCGGCGTCGGTGCGGATGCCGGTCAGGCTTGCGCCTCTCAGGCGTTTGGAATTCACCCGGAGGCCGAAGCTCGCCCGCTTTATCCGACGACAGCAGGGATTTTTGGGATGCCGACTGGGATAAACTCGGATTTATCCGGGAATTCGGCTCATCTAAACCGTTGTTGCCACTCACTTATTTCTCGCGAGAAATAAGTGGTGAAGCTGAGGGGATTCGAACCCTGATCATAAGGACGGATCAATCGGTTCAATCTATTGAGCAACACTTTCCTCTTGGATCTGATCGAAAAAACGAGCTTGATATGCAGCTGTCAGGCATGAGCCGAGCTTCAATTTATCTTTTGATTTCAACTACATAAGTGTTCGCATTTTAATTCGATCTGGCGCACCACTTCCCCCAGGCGTTTCCCGAAAGCATACACGAGCGAGCCGCTGGCCGATGGCCTGTGCCGGCTCGAGCCCGCGTGAGCCCGTCGGCTGAGGCGCGCGGCGACGGGCGCGCTCAGGCGATGGCCAGCACGGCCGCGATCGCCGCCACGCCCACGGCGAGCCAGGCGGCGTAATCGCCGATCAAGCCGCTATGGAGCATTTCCAGCACGCGGGTCGGCGCGGATTGCGTCGCGCTGACCGGCCGGACCACGAACGCGGGCAGATGTCTGCGGAACAGCCCGTATCCCGCGCCGGCCAGAGCGGCGGCGACCGAGGCCCAGGGGAGCCAGCCGGGCCCCTCCGCCAGCGCGTGCACGGTCGGCCGGTGCATGAAGGCCGACGCCGCCCGCGGCAGGGCGTGCTCGATGAGAGCCGCCGGCAGACCGATATCGAGCGCGAGGAGAAGGCAGCACGGCGCCAGCATCAGCCAGAGCGGCCGGTTGGCCTTCTCGCGCTCGTCCGCGCTCGGGGCGCCGGCCTCGTCGCCGGGATCGGGCCCGAGCCCGAGGAAGATCCGGCCCGCGGCCCGCAGCACCGCGGCCCCGGTCAGCGCCGCGCCGATGGCACCGGCCGCCAGCGCCACCCCGTGCCCCTGCTGCCAGAGCGCGCCCTGGACGAGGCGGGTGCCCTGGTCGAGCACACCGAGGGGCAGGCCGCAGAGCAGCAGCCCGGCCAGAGCCATGGCGACGCCGGCGGGCCAGATCCCCCGTCCGAGGCCGCGCAGGGCGATCTCGTCAATGCTGGCCTGGGTGGCGAGCAGGATGCCAGCGATCATGAACAGGGCGCCCTTCACCAGCCCGTGGCCGACCACGTAGACGAGCATCCCGCCGGTCCCGTCGACCGAGAGGGCGCCGAGGCCGGTGAGCATGATGCCGGCGTGCGAGATGGTCGAGAAGGCGAGTAGCCGCTTGAGGTGCCGCTGCAGCAGCGCCATCCAGCCGCCCAGGAGGGCGGTGAAGCTGCCCAGGCCGATGAGGAGCCCCGGCAGGGCGTGCTGGACCTGATCGGAGCCGCCGAACACGACGGCGCTCACCTTCGCGAGCCCGAACAGGCCGAGCGAGACCATCGATCCGGAGAAGATCACCGAGACCGGGCTCGGCGCGACCGCGTGCGCGTCGGCGAGCCAGAACTGGAACGGCACGATCGCGCCCTTGATCATCAGGGCGGCCGCGACGAGGCAGAACGCTCCGGCCACCACCGGATCCCGGCCGCCCCGCGCCACCGCGGCCGCGATGCCCTCGAAGTCGAGCGTGCCAGTCTGGGAGTAGATCAGGCCGATGCCGCCGAGCATCAGGAAGCCCGCGAGGCTGTTCACCACCGTGAAGTTGATGGCGCCCGCCAGCGACGACTCCGCCAGATGGTAGGCCGTGAGCGCGAAGGCCGCGACGCTCATCACCTCGAACCACACGAACAGGTTGAACATGTCGCGGGTGAAGCAGAACCCGACCATGGCGGCCAGGAACAGCAGCATCAGGATGTGGAAGTGGCCGTGGGTGCGGTCGAAGAAGCCCCAGGCGAACACGAAGGTCAGCGCGTAGAGCAGGCCGATGAAGGCCGCGACCCAGCCGCTGGCCTCGTCCACCGAGAAGCCGATACCGAGATGGACGCCGTCGCGCGGCTCCCAGCCGCCGAACCAGTAGACCAGCGGCCCGTCGGCGGCGCGGGTGGCGATGATGCCGCAGAGCACCGCCACGGTGAGCGCCGCCAGCGTCGCCAGGATGTCGGGCAGACGGCCGGGCAGGACTTGCGCGGTCGCCAGCATCGCGGCGCAGACCACGAGCGGGATCGCGACGGGCAGGGGCAGGAGGGCGGCCGGGAAGGCGGTCACGGGGCGTTCCGCTCCGCGTCGCGCACGCGGCTGGACCCGGCGTCGCGCCCGGACTTGCCGCCCGCGCGCATCGGCCGGAGCTTCTCCGGGTCCAGGCTGCCGCCGCGCTTGTAGGCCTGGATGGTGAGGACGAGGAGGAGGGCGGTGAGCGTCGCGCCGACCACGATGTCGGTGAGCACCAGCGCCTGCATCACCGGGTCGACGGCGGGCGTTCCCGGCGGGTGGTCGTAGAAGATCGGCGCGATGCTGCCCCAGCGATAGCCGAGGCCGAGCAGGAGCACGTAGGTCGCCGATTGGCAGACGCCGAGGCAGCCCACGAGGTGGATGAAGTTGCGGCTCGTGGCGATGCCGTAGAGGCCGATCCCGAACAGCCACGCGGCGACCGCGTAGGGCAGGACACTGGTGACCGCGCTCACGCGGATTCCTCCCCCGGCTCCTCGGGCGCGTCGGCCGCGCGGGTCTCCTCCATGAATTCCAGGAAGAGCTGCGTGAAGCCGCCCGTCACCGCCAGGGCGACGCCGAGGTTCTCGACGAGCATCAGGCCGCCCGAGAACAGGTCGCGGAAGGTGCCGAGCGGCAGGATGTTCTGCATGAAAGCGGCGCCGGTGAGCATCGGCGCGAGCCCGCACAGGGCGAAGAGCAGCGCGCCGCCCCCCTCCAGGGCATCGAGCCAGTGACTGCGGATGGCGTCGCGCCAGCCGGCGTAGCCCTCGCCGAGGTAGATGAGGAGGGTGCCCGAGGCGAGGATGACGCCGCCCTGGAAGCCGCCGCCCGGCGTGACGGTCGCGTGCAGCACGACGTAGAGGCCGAACAGCGCGGTGAGCGGGCCGGCGACGCGGCACGCGAGCACGATGGCCTCGGAGCGCGGGAGCACGGCCCGGCCGGGCCGGCGCATGGCGCGCTCGGAGTTGCCCTCACCGCGCCGTCCGCGCAGCAGCACCACCGTTCCGGTGATGGCGGCGAGCAGCATGAATTCCTCGCCGAGGGTGTCGAGGCCGCGCAGGTCGAAGTTGATGGCACTCACCATGTTGGCGACGTGCCGGGCCTCCGGGGTGATCGCGTTGATGCGCGCACCGTACTGGGCGATCGTCGATCCGAAGGGCGGCAGGCCGGCGATCACCGCGGCCGCGCCCGGGAGGAGGACGAGGCCCGCGACGGCCAGGAGCGCGACGCGGGCGCGCGGGCTCACGATTCCTCCTCGGGCGGCTGCGTCCGCACGGCCATCAGGGCCACGAGGAAGAGGAGCGGCACCGCCGCCGAACCGACCGCCAGCTCCGAGAGCGCGACGTCGGGGGCCTGGAGGGCGTCGAACAGGATCGCCAGGACGAGCCCGTTGACCGCGATGGCGAAGACCTGCCGCGCGGGGTCGCGCACGAGGACCACGGCAGTGCCGGAGATCGCGGTGAGCAGGAAGAGCAGCGGCAGGATGACCGTCATGCCGAGCGGCCCTCGCGCATCAGCACGGCCCGGCCCGAGACGTGCGACAGCACCGCCGCCCAGGCGAGGAACACCACCATCATCACCAGGATCTTGAGCGAGCGCCCGGAGACGCCGTCCGCGAGGAAGGCCGCCACCGTCACGAGGATCGCGGCCGCGACGTTCAGGAACGCGACGGCGTGCATCCGGTCGAGCGCCCGGGGCAGGCGCCAGAGGGCAAAGGCTGCGAGCCAAGCGGACCCCACGGCAAGGGCCAGGACCGAGCCGATCGCGACGCTCATATCCAACGCTCCAGGAAGACCGCGAGCAGCATCGTGCCGGGCAGGTTGAGCAGGACCAGGGTGAGGGCGAGATCCGTGATCGACGCCTGATCGGTGGCGAAGGCCATCAGCGTCAGGATCAGGACGGTGACGCTGCCGGCGAGCTGGTAGGCGGCGAAACGCTGGCCGGGTCTGCCCCGCCACGCGAGCACCGCGGCCACGGCGAGCGGCGGCAGCAGCGCCAGGATGGCGACCGTCCAGACGCTCATCGCGCCTCCTCCAGGCCGTGCGTCACCACGGTTCCGTGCGCGCGGTCGAGGGTGAGCACGTAGCTGTCGGGGGCGAGCGACGCGGCCAGAAGCCCGACCGCCCGAGCGGCCGGCGCCGCCTCGCCCTCCGGCGTGGCCCAGGCGATCTCGGCGGCGGTCCGCTCCCGGGTCGCGCCGCCGCCGGCGCGACCGAGGACCGCGCGCAGGAGGTGCAGCCCGACGCGGGCGGTCTGGCGCGGCATGTCGCGGACGGCCGGGCCGAGCGGGTAGAGCGACGCCCGGTCGAAGCGGAAGCGCAGCCCGCCGCGCCGTCCGACGCCCCACCACCAGAGCGTGCCGAGACTGGCGCAGCCGACGGCGGCCATCCCCTCGTTCAGGCTCACCGAGCCGGCGAAGACCATGTAGGTGAGGGCGAGGACGACCCAGATCGCTGCGCCGTCGCGCCGCGAACGCTTCCCGAGCCCGCCGATCGGTCCTGCCTGCGTCGATCCTGCCCGCATCGATCCTGACCGGCGCGCCCCGCGGAAGCGTGACCATGCGCGTGTCCGACCAAACGTGGCCGCGGTCGTCGGCGTTCCCGGAACCCGGAGACACGGTTCCGTGTAGGACGATGAGGAGTGGGAGTGCCCATGAAAGCCGAGATCCTCACTATCCGCTTCGTCCACGAGGGCTGGAGCCGCTTCGGGATCGCGCGGGTGCGCCTCGCCGACGGCGCCGTCGTCGAGCGCGAGATCGAGGACCACGGCAACTCGGTCGGGATCCTGCCCTACGACCCGGAGCGGAAGGTCGCGACGCTCGTGCGCGAGCTGCGGGTTCCGCCGCTGTTCGCGGCCGGCGAGCAGGTCCAGATGGAGGCCCCGGCGGGGCTGATCGACGCCGGCAGCCCGGAGGAGAATGCCCGCCGCGAGGCGCTGGAGGAGGTGGGCCTGCGCCTGCGGGCGCTCGAGTTCGTCGGCGCCACCTATTCCTGCGCCAGCCTGACCACCGAGAAGATCCACCTCTACCTCGCGCCCTACGGCCGGGCGGACCGCGCCGAGGCCGGCGGCGGGGCCGAGGGCGAGCACGAGAACATCCGGGTGGTTGAGATGCCGCTGTCCGAGCTCGCCGCATGCGCCGACCGCGCCGAGATCACCGACCTCAAGACACTGGCCCTGATCCTGGCACTCCGTGCACGCCATTCGGAGCTGTTCGCCCCGTGAGAGGCCGCCGCGCGCTCGGCCGCGCGCTGCTGACCGCGCTGGTGCTGGTCGGCGTCGCGTGGGTCGCCTTCCACCTGCGCTGAGCGGGCCCGAGCGGCCCTCCTCCGGACGGGTCCGGCGCGTCGAAGAACCCGCGCCCCGTCTTGATCGCCGGCCGCGGCGGGCCCATCGTCCTGTCCACACACGGGAGGTCACCGGATGACGCGCGCCTGCATCGTGGGCTGGGCCCACACCCCCTTCGGCAAGCTCGAGGAGCCCGATGTCGAGGGGCTGATCGCCCGGGTCTCTGGGGAGGCGCTGGCCCATGCCGGCGTCGAGGACGCGCAGGTCGACGGCATCTACGTGGGCTCGATGAACACCGGCTTCTCGAAGCAGGGCTTCGAGGGCTCGCTGGTGGCGGTGAACCGGCCGGGCCTCGCCCACGCCTCGGCGACCCACCTGGAGAACGCCTGCGCCACCGGGTCGGCGGCCCTCTACGCGGCCCTCGACTTCGTCGACAGCGGCCGCGGCCGGGTCGCCCTGGTGATCGGCGCCGAGAAGATGACGGCCAAGAGCGTCGCCGAGACCGGCGACATCCTGCTGGGCGCCTCCTACCGGAAGGAGGAGGCCGACATCGAGGGCGGGTTCGCGGGCGTGTTCGGGCGGATCGCGGCGGGCTACTTCCAGCGCTACGGCGACCGCAGCGAGGAGCTGGCCCGCATCGCCGCCAAGAACCACCGCAACGGCGTCGGCAATCCCTACGCGCAGCTGCGCAAGGATCTCGGCTTCGACTTCTGCAACCGGGTCTCGGAGAAGAACCCCTACGTGGCCGCCCCCCTGCGGCGCACAGACTGCTCGCTGATCTCGGACGGGGCGGCGGCGCTTGTGGTGGCCGATGCCGAGACCGCCGAGGGCCTGGAGCGGGCGATCGGCTTCCGCGCGCGCGCGCACGTCAATGACATTCTCCCCCTGTCCCGCCGCGACCCGGTGGAGTTCAAGGGCGCGCGAATGGCCTGGGAGAGGGCGCGGGCCCAGGCCGGGATCGCCAACGAGGACCTCTCCTTCGTGGAGACCCACGACTGCTTCACGATCGCCGAGCTGATCGAGTACGAGGCGATGGGCCTCGCCGCCCCGGGCGAGGGTTTTCGCGTGGTGCGCGAGGGGCTCGCCGAGAAGGGGGGCCGGCTGCCGATCAACCCGTCCGGCGGGTTGAAGGCCAAGGGTCATCCTGTGGGGGCGACCGGCGTGTCGATGCACGTCATGGCCTGCCTCCAGCTCATGGGCGAGGCCGGTGAGATGCAGGTGCCCGGGGCGGAGCTCGCCGGGATCTTCAACATGGGCGGCGCGGCGGTCGCCAACTACGTGTCGATCCTGGAGCGGCGGCGCTGAGGCCGTCCCGGTTGCGGCCAATCCCTGCCAGCCGTGGCCGTCCTCGCGGGCGGCGCGAAGCAATCCAGCGGCGCCACGATCGTCGAGATCGCGCCGCTCTGGGTCGCTTCGCCGCGCTCGCGATGACGGACTAGAGGAGGCGATCCAGCGCCTGCTGGAGATCGGCGATGAGGTCGGCCTCGTTCTCCAGCCCGATCGACAACCGCACGGTCTCGGGCCCGACCTGCGCGGCGGCCTTCTCGTGCTCCGGCAGTTGCCGGTGGGTGGTCGAGGACGGGTGGATCGCCAGCGACTTGATCTCGCCGATGTTCACCAAGTGGGAGATCAGCTCCAGGCCGGCGATGAACCGCAGCGCCGCCGGCTCGCCGCCCTTCAGCGCGAAGGTGAAGATCGAGCCCGGCCCGTCCGGGGTGTAGCGGCGGGCGAGGTCCTCGCCGGTCTGGCCCGGCAACATCGGGTAGCTCACCCAGGCCACGGCCGGGTGATCCTTCAGGAAGGCCGCCACCGCCCGGGCGTTGGCGCAGTGCCGCTCCATGCGCAGCGGCAGGGTCTCGATCCCCATGAGCGTCAGGAACGCGTTCATCGGCGACAGGCCGGGCCCGAGGTCCCGCAGGCCGAAGAACCGGCACGCCGCCGCGAAGGGGGTCGCCGGGAAGGCCTCGGTGAGCACCAGCCCGTCATAGTCCGGCCAGGGCTCGGTGATCAGGTTGTAGCCGCCGACCTTCGCCCAGTCGAAGCGGCCGGCGTCGCAGATCACGCCGCCGATGGTCTGGCCGGAGCCGCTCAGGAACTTCGAGGTGGAGTGCCAGACGATGTCGGCGCCGTGCTCGATCGGCCGGATCAGGGCCGGCGAGGCGAGGGTGTTGTCGACGACGAGCGGCAGGTTGTGGCGGCGGGCCACCGCGGCGATGCCGTCGAGGTCCACCACCGACGCGCAGGGGTTCACGATCGATTCGCAGAAGATGGCCCGGCAGTCCGGGGTGATCGCCGCCTCGAAATCCTCCGGGGCCATACCGCGCGCGAAGCGCGGCTTCAGGTCGTAGCGCCCGTCAAGCCGGCGCATCAGGCCGAGCGACCCGCCGAACAGGCGCGGCGACGCGACGTAGGCGTCGCCGCTCTTCAACAGCGTCATCAGAATGAGCTGCATGGCCGACTGTCCGGAGGACACCGCCACACCCGCCTTCGCGCCTTCCAGATCGGCGATCCGGCGCTCCAGCGCGGCGACCGTCGGGTTGGATCCGCGCGAGTAGGAGAAGCCGGTCCGGCGGCCCGCGAAGATGTCGGCGGCCTGCTCGGTCGAGTCGAAGACGAAGCCGTTGGTGAAGTAGATCGGCTGGACCCGGGCGCCCGTGGCAGGATCGGGCGCCGCGCCGGCGTGTATGGCCCGGGTCGCGAAGCGGTGCGGTCGATTCTTGTCCGTCATGGCTCTCGGTCGGGTGTTCAGGGCCCGGACCGGGTGTCAGCCCGAGCGGATCCGTGCGTCAAGCCGCGCGGCGGATGAAGGCCTGCAGGGTCCGGACCAGGGTGGTCGGCTCGTAGGGCTTCGGGATGAACCGGGCGCCCTCCGGCATGTCGTTGGGACCGGGCGTGCCCATGCCCGACACCACCAGCACGGGTATCGAGGGCCAGCGATGCGCGACGAGGCGGGCCAGGGCGAAGCCGTCCATCGACCCCTGCGGCATGTCGACGTCGGTCATCAGGACCCCGACGTCGTCGCGGTTCTCCAGAACCTTCAGCGCCTTGTCGGCATGCGTCGCCTCGACGACGGTGAAGCCCGCATCCGCGAGGGTGTCCGAGGCCTCCATCAGAAGGAGGCCGTCATCTTCCACGAGGAGAACGACGGGATGGTCGGACGGGCTATCTGACATCAGACCTGCGAAGGTGCGTCTCAATTCCGAAACCCGCGCCCTATTCCTCCGGGGCTCCCCCCGTCAAGGCGCGGGGCCGGATCCGTCAGGCCGCCTCCTCGCGCTTGCCGAGGCGCTTGTCGAGGTAGGTGTCGACCGTCTGGGTCAGTTCCTCGACCTTGCCGTCGAAGAAATGGTTGGCCCCCTCGACCATCTGGTGCTCGATGATGACGCCCTTCTGGGTCTTCACCTTCTCGATCACCGGCATGACCTCGCGGGCGGGCGCGACCCGGTCCTCGGAGCCGTGCACGAACAGGCCGGAGGAGGGGCAGGGGGCCAGGAAGGTGAAGTCGTAGCGGTTCGCCATGGCGGCGATGGAGATGAAGCCTTCGATCTCGGGGCGGCGCATCAGGAGCTGCATGCCGATCCACGAGCCGAAGGACACGCCCGCGATCCAGCAGGACTTCGCCTCCGGGTTGACCGACTGAACCCAGTCGAGGGCGGCCGCAGCGTCCGACAGCTCGCCCGAGCCGTGGTCGAACGAGCCCTGGCTGCGCCCGACTCCGCGGAAATTGAAGCGCAGGGCCGCGAAACCGCGATTGGCGAACGTGTAAAACAGGTTGTACACGATCTGATTGTTCATCGTGCCCCCGAACTGGGGGTGCGGGTGCAGGATGATGGCGATCGGCGCGCCGCGCTTCTTGGGGGCTTGGTAACGGCCTTCCAGGCGGCCGGCCGGGCCGGTGAAGATCACTTCGGGCATCGCTCGTCTCTCGCTCCGGAGATCGCCCGCCGGGCGATTGGCCCGGCGGCGCAGCAGCCTTGACTCGTCGCGCGCGCACCATAAAAGCAGTCTTAGAACAGTTCTAGGCGATTAGAACTATTCTAAACAACCCGTCCGAAGCACCGCGTTGGCTGCCACGCCGACCGTGCCGGGTCGGCGGGATCTCATTGTCTCGGCGCGCCTTAGCACGGCGAGCCGGCGCGCGGGCAAGGAATTGTGACGCGCCGCAGCAGAGGGCTTAACGGAACGCGGATGAGCCGGGCACGCGCCTATCTCGACTACAACGCCACGGCGCCGGTCCGCCCGGACGTCGCGGAGGCGGTCGCGCGCGCGCTCACGCTCCCCGGGAACCCGTCCTCGATCCACGCGGAGGGACGGGCGGCCCGGGCCGCCCTCGAAGCGGCCCGCACCCAGGTGGCGGCGCTCGTGAACGCCCGGCCCGAGCAGGTCGTCTTCACCAGCGGCGGGACCGAGGCGGCGAACGCGGTCCTGTCCGGCGCCCTCCGTCGCGGCGGCGCGGCGGCCCCGTCGCGACTGCTCTACTCCGCCACGGAACATCCCTGCGTCGCCGCCGGTCACCGGTTCCCGGACGCGGCCGTCGAGGAAGTCCCGGTCACCGCCGACGGCGTGGTCGATCTCGTCGCCCTGGAGGCGCGCCTGGGTGCTCTCGCCGACGAGACCCTGCTCCTCTCGGTCCACGCCGCCAACAACGAGACAGGCGCGGTGCAGCCGCTGGCCGAGATCGTCGGCCTGGCGCGGGCGCACGGCCGGACCCTGGTCCACAGCGACGCCGTGCAGGCCGTCGGCAAGATCCCACTCGACATGGCGGCGCTCGGCCTCGATGCGCTGACCCTCTCGGGCCACAAGTTCGCGGCGCCCAAGGGGGTCGGCGCGCTGGTCCTGGCCGAGGGCGTCAGCCTGGAGAGCGCCTTCCTGCGCGGGGGCGGCCAGGAGCGGCGGCTGCGCTGCGGCACCGAGTGCCTGCCGGCCATCGTCGGCATGGGCGAGGCTGCCCGGATCGCCCGCGCGGCGCTCGACGCGGAGGCCGCGCGCCTCTCCGCCCTCCGGGACCGGATCGAGGCCGGCGTGCGCACCATGGCGCCCGACGCGGTGGTGTTCGCCGCTGGGGCGCCGCGCCTGCCCAACACCCTGAGCTTCTCGGTCCCGGGGCTCGACGCGCCCTCGGCCCTGATCGCCCTCGACCTCGCCGGCGTGGCGGTGTCGTCGGGCTCGGCCTGCTCGTCGGGCAAGGTCGCGCGCTCGGCGACGCTCGCCGCGATGGGCGTCGGTTCCGACCTCGCCGGGGGGGCGCTGCGCGTCAGCCTCGGCTGGAACACGGTGGACGAGGAGGTGGCATGCTTCCTCGACGCCTTCGAACGGGTCGTGGAGACCCTATATAGACGGCGAGGCCAGGCGGCCTGAGCGCCGCCCCCCCGCTTTCCGACAGTCGCTTCCCGGCCCTTGACGCCGGAGATGCCTAGGAGACGCTGATGCCTGCTGTGCAGGAAACCATCGACCGGGTCCGCTCGATCGACCTCGACCAATACAAGTACGGGTTCGAGACCACGATCGAGATGGAGAAGTCCGAGAAGGGCATCTCCGAGGACGTCGTCCGCTTCATCTCGGCCAAGAAGAACGAGCCCGCGTGGCTGCTGGAGTGGCGCCTCGACGCCTACCGGCGCTGGCTCACCATGAAGGAGCCGGAGTGGGCCCGCGTCTCCTACGACAAGGTCGACTACAACGACATCTACTACTACGCGGCGCCCAAGCGCCCGGCGGCGCTGTCGCTCGACGAGATCGACCCCGAGATCCTCAAGACCTACGAGAAGCTCGGCATCCCGCTGCGCGAGGTCGAGGTGCTGGAGGGCATCGCCCCCGAGCGCCGCGTCGCGGTCGACGCCGTGTTCGACTCGGTCTCGGTGGCCACCACCTTCAAGAAGGAGCTGTCGAAGGCCGGCGTGATCTTCATGCCGATCTCCGAGGCCGTGCAGGAATATCCCGAGCTGGTGCAGAAGTACCTGGGTTCGGTGGTGCCGGCGACCGACAACTTCTTCGCGACGCTGAACTCGGCCGTCTTCTCCGACGGGTCGTTCGTCTACATCCCGCCGGGCGTGCGCTGCCCGATGGAGCTGTCGACCTACTTCCGCATCAACGAGCGCGACACCGGCCAGTTCGAGCGCACGCTGATCATCGCCGACAAGGGCTCCTACGTCTCGTATCTCGAGGGCTGCACCGCCCCGAAGCGCGACGACAACCAGCTCCACGCCGCGGTGGTCGAGCTCGTCGCCCTGGATGATGCCGAGATCAAGTACTCGACCGTTCAGAACTGGTACCCGGGCGACAACGAGGGCAAGGGCGGCATCTACAACTTCGTGACGAAGCGCGGCGACTGCCGCGGCGCCCGCTCGAAGATCTCGTGGACCCAGGTCGAGACCGGCTCGGCGATCACCTGGAAGTACCCGTCCTGCATCCTGCGCGGCGACGATTCCCGCGGCGAGTTCTACTCGATCGCGGTGTCGAACGGCATGCAGCAGGTCGATTCCGGCACCAAGATGATCCATCTCGGCAAGAACACGACGAGCCGGATCATCTCGAAGGGCATCTCGGCCGGCCGGTCGCAGAACACCTACCGGGGCCTCGTCTCGGCGCACCGGAAGGCCAAGGGCGCGCGCAACTTCACGAACTGCGACTCCCTGCTGATCGGCGACCAGTGCGGCGCGCACACCGTGCCCTACATCGAGTCGAAGAACGCCTCGGCCGTCTTCGAGCACGAGGCGACGACCTCGAAGATCTCCGAGGAGCAGAAGTTCTACTGCCAGCAGCGCGGCCTCTCCGAGGAGGAGGCGACCGCACTCATCGTCAACGGCTTCGTCCGGGACGTGCTGCAGCAGCTGCCCATGGAGTTCGCCGTCGAGGCCCAGAAGCTGATCTCGATCAGCCTGGAAGGCTCGGTGGGCTGACCGCCTGGGCGGTTACGACGACGACGTGCTGCGGGCGGCCCATCGGCACAGCGCGCGGCACGCCGACGAGGTCCGGAGCAGCGTCCTGTGCGGGTGCTTCTTCTGCCTCGAGGTTTTCGCGCCGGACGAGATCGCGGGCTGGATCGCCGATGAGGGCACCGCCCTCTGTCCCCGGTGCGGCATCGACGCGGTGATCGGCGACCTCTCCGGCTACCCGGTCGGGAGCGCCGCGTTCCTGCGGGCGATGCGGGACGAATGGTTTTGAAGGACTTGGACTGACATGCTGGAAATCAAGAACCTCGTCGTGCAGATCGAGGACAACCGCATCCTGAACGGCCTCAACCTGACCGTGAACGACGGCGAGGTCGCGGCGATCATGGGCCCGAACGGCTCGGGCAAGTCGACCCTCTCCTACGTCATCGCCGGCAAGGAGGATTACGAGGTTCTCGACGGCGAGATCCTGCTCGACGGGCAAAACGTTCTGGAGATGGCCGCCGACGAGCGCGCCGCGGCCGGCATCTTCCTGGCCTTCCAGTACCCGCTTGAGATCCCCGGCGTCGGCACCATGACCTTCCTCAAGGCCTGCCTGAACGCGCAGCGCAAGGCGCGCGGCGAGGCCGAGCTGTCGACCCCGGACTTCATCCGCGCGGTGAACGGCGCGGCCGACAAGCTCGAGATCAACAAGGAGATGCTCAAGCGCGCCCTCAACGTCGGCTTCTCCGGCGGCGAGAAGAAGCGCATGGAGATCCTCCAGATGGCGCTGCTGCAGCCGAAGTTCTGCGTGCTCGATGAGACCGATTCCGGCCTCGACATCGACGCCCTGCGGATCGTCTCCGAGGGCGTGAACGCGCTCCGCGACCAGGGCCGCTCGTTCCTGGTGATCACCCACTACCAGCGCCTGCTCAACCACATCGTGCCCGACACCGTGCACGTCATGTCGAAGGGTCAGATCGTGAAGACCGGCGGCAAGGAGCTCGCCCTCGAGCTCGAGGCCTCCGGCTACGCCGAGTACCGCACCGGGGAGGCGGCCTGAGCCATGGCCGACGTCACGAACCTCCGCTCCCCCGCCGAGGCCGGCCTGTCGAAGCTGTTCGAGTCGGCCCGCCAGAGCTTCGCCAGCGAGAAGGCGATCGCCCGCGAGGAGGCGTTCCGCTTCTTCGAGGCGACCGGCCTGCCGAGCCGGCGGGTCGAGGCCTTCAAGTACACGGACCTGCGCGCCGCCATCACGGAGGCCGCGCCCCCGGCCGAGGCGCCGAGCCTCGACGTCGCCCAGGCGGCCGTCGCCGGGGCGAAGGGCTTCGCCGGCATCGAGGCCGCGCGCCTGACCTTCGTGAACGGCCATCTCGTCCGCGAGCTGTCGGATCTCGACCGGATCCCCGAGGGGGTCACGGTCGTCCCGATGTCCGAGGCGCTGACCGAGGCGCATGTCGACCTGAAGCAGCTCGCCCCGGTGGCGCAGGCCCGGGAGAACCCGGTCTACCAGCTCAACACCGCCTTCCTGGCGGACGGCGCGCTGATCAAGGTCTCGCCCGGGGCGAAGCCGGCGCGGCCGCTGCACCTGCGCTTCGTGGGCGCCGGGAACACGCCGTTCTCGACGGCGACCCGCGTGCTCGTCCAGATCGGCGAGGGCGCGGAGTTCGGTCTCCTGGAGAGCCACGAGGGCCCGGACGGGCTCACCTGCCAGCCTAACGACGCCCTCGACGTGGTGGTCGGCCCCAAGGCCGCCTTCCGGCACACCCGCCTGAACAAGCAGGGCGACGCCGCCATCGCGCTCTCGACCCTGTCGCTCAAGGTCGAGGCCGAGGGTCAGGTCGAGACCGTGAACCTCGTGACCGGAGCGGTCCTGTCGCGCCACCAGATCTTCGTCCACGTCGCGGGCGACGACACCAACGTCGTGGTCAACGGCGCCGCCATGCTGCGCAAGGGCCAGCTCGCCGACTCGACGCTGCTCGCCGACCATGCCGCGGTCGGCGGCGTCGGCCGCGAGCAGTTCAAGTGGATCATCGACGGCGACGCCACCGGCGTGTTCCAGGGCAAGATCATCGTCCGTCAGGCCGCCCAGCAGACCGACGGCAAGATGAAGTCCGACTGCCTCCTCCTCACCGACGAGGGGCAGATGATGAACAAGCCGGAGCTGGAGATCTTCGCCGACGACGTGGCCTGCGGCCACGGGGCCACCTGCGGCGCCCCGGACGAGGATCTGCTGTTCTACCTGATGGCCCGCGGCCTTCCGCGCGCGACCGCCGAGAGCCTGCTCGTGCAGGCCTTCGTGGGCGAGGCCGTGGAGGCGGTCACGCACGAGGGCGCCCGCGCGGCGCTGATCGGCGAGATCGAGGCCTGGCTGAAGGCGCGCGGCTGATCGTCCCGGCCGGTTCCGCTCCGCGGACCGGCCCTTCTCGAGACCTGATCCCGTCCTGAGGTCACCGCGGCAGCGGGCCCTACAGGCGGGATCCGGGGATCGCAACGCTAGCTGGAGGCCTCCTTCGAGGCCTCCGCTTCGCTCCGGCACCTCAGGATGAGGGCTGTTCCCGGGATCGGCGAAGTCTTCGGAAGGTCGCGACCATGAACGCACCCGTCCTTACCCCCACCTACGACGTCGAGGCGATCCGGAAGGATTTCCCGATCCTGTCGCAGCAGGTCTACGGCAAGCCGCTCGTCTACCTCGACAACGCCGCCTCGGCGCAGAAGCCCCGGCAGGTGATCGACGCGATGGTCTCCTGCATGGAGACCGGCTACGCCAACGTCCATCGCGGCCTGCACTACATGGCGAACGCCGCCACCGAGGGCTTCGAGGGCGCGCGCGAGACCACGCGCCAGTTCCTCAACGCCGCCTCGACGGACGAGATCATCTTCACCCGCAACGCCACCGAGGCCTACAACCTCGTGGCCTCGTCGATGGGCTGGGCCGGCCTGATCGGGGAGGGGGACGAGATCATCCTCTCGATCATGGAGCACCACTCCAACATCGTGCCCTGGCACTTCCTGCGCGAGCGCCGGGGCGCCGTGATCAAGTGGGCCCCGGTGGACGACCAGGGCAATTTCCTGGTCGAGGAATACGAGAAGCTGTTCTCGCCGCGGACCAAGATGGTGGCGATCACCCACATGTCGAACGTGCTCGGCACGGTGACGCCGGCCGCCGAGATCGTGCGCATCGCCCACGCCCACGGCGTGCCGGTCCTGCTCGACGGGGCCCAGAGCGCGGTGCACCAGCCGGTCGACGTGCGGGCGCTCGATTGCGACTTCTTCGTCTTCACCGGCCACAAGGTCTACGGCCCGACCGGGATCGGCGTGCTCTACGGCAAGAAGGAATGGCTGGAGCGCCTGCCGCCCTACCAGGGCGGCGGCGAGATGATCCGGACGGTCAGCGAGGACGCGATCACCTACAACGATCCGCCCCACCGGTTCGAGGCCGGCACCCCGGCCATCATCGAGGCGGTCGGTCTCGGCGCCGCGCTCGAGTACATGATGAATCTCGGGCGCGACGCGATCGCCGCCCACGAGGCGAAGCTCACGGCCTACGCGCAGGAGCGCCTCGGCGCGATGAATTCCCTGCGCCTCATCGGCACCGCACCGGGCAAGGGCGGCGTGATCGCCTTCGAGATGAAGGGCGCGCACGCCCACGACATCGCCACGGTGATCGACCGGCAGGGCGTGGCGGTGCGGGCCGGGACCCACTGCGCGATGCCGCTGCTCAACCGCTTCGGCGTCACCTCGACCTGCCGCGCCTCGTTCGGGCTTTACAACACGACCGCCGAGATCGATGCCCTTGCCGAGGCGCTCGGCAGAGCAGAAATGCTGTTCACCTGATACTGGGATGAGGCTGGTCCCGCCCGCGCGGGCCCGGGGAGAGTGAAGCGATGAGCACCGACGCCACCATCACGGGCGGCAAGAACGCCCCCGACGTCGCCGGCGACTCGACGATCCCGCAGGCGGAACTGGACCGCCTGACCGACGACATCGTCGCGGCGCTGAAGACGGTCTACGATCCCGAGATTCCGGCCGACATCTACGAGCTCGGCCTGATCTACAAGGTCGATATCGGCGACGATCGCGTCGTCGCGATCGACATGACCCTCACGGCGCCCGGCTGCCCGGTCGCGGGCGAGATGCCCGGCTGGGTCGAGAACGCGGTGTCCGCCGTGCCCGGGGTCCAGTCCTGCGCGGTGACCATGGTCTTCGACCCGCCGTGGGATCAGAGCCGCATGTCGGACGAGGCCCGCGTCGCCCTCGACATGTGGTAGCGCCCCCGCGGAGCGTCAGGGCTTCCCGAAGGGACTCCCGGGCGCGACGCGCGGACCCTGCGCGGCGCCCGATTGTCGTTGCACGGGAAAGGCTCGCACCGCGCCCCGGTCGCGGGCGGCGAGTGTCGACGCCGGCGCGATCTGCGGACTTCTACGCAGCCGTTAAGGCCCCGCTAACCATGACCCCGCAGATCGGTGGCGGCCGCCGCGAGGGCGGCCTCTCCTCGATACAGTTGGTGGAAGCGGATGGCTGCGGGCTACGTGGTCGCGGCGTTCTTGGAGGCGGCCGGGCTGGCCGGCCTCGTGATCGCCGTGCTCAAGATGCGGACGGAGCGGCGGGCGCGGGCCGCGGACTTGCGGAGCTTCCTTCGCTCCGGACAGATCCCGATTGTCGAGATCGGGGGGATGCGCCGTCCCGCGGACGCTGCCGCGCGGCTGATCGCCGTCCCGTACACGACCGGCCGGGGCGGTGCTCCGGAGGCTCGTCCGTCGGCCGCCCGCGCGGCGCTCGGACGCGCCTTCACGTCCGGCGGCGCGGCGCCGCGGGCCGGGTTGATTGGCGCGATCAGCGCAGGATGACGTCGAGGCCGCTGCCGAGCAGGACCACGGCGCTGAGCGTCAGCATGAACTTCAGGTCTTCGAGACGGGCGCTCATGATCGATCCTCGATGTTCGGCTGGTTGGCCGCCGTTCCGATGACCGATGATCACCAGATTAACGAATTTTTCGCGAGTCCTTTCAGGATCCGTTAGGGATTTACCGACGGTTTCCGTTCGCTAACGTTACCGATGTGTTAAGGCCTCTTCCGGAGCCGTCGGCTCATTCTGGTCCGGCGGGGCGGCACGATCTGCGCCGGCCGGAACGCACGAAGGTTCGAGCCATGTCTCCACGTCCGCGCACGACCTTCGGGCGGGCCGTCGACTGGATGTTTCGCGACAGGACCACCGGCGCGATCACCGTGGCGCAGTGGCCGAACCTGCCGCTCTGGCTCTTCGCGGGCCTGAGCCTCGCGGCCTGGCTGGCCCGGGACAGGGGAGAGCTGGCCCCCTGGCTGCCGGCCTCCTCTCTGTCCTTCGGGGCCGATATCGCGCTGACATGGTGGGCGATCGACGAGCTCCTGCGCGGCGTGAATCCCTGGCGCCGGATCCTCGGTGCAGCGACCCTGATCGGCCTGGCCGCGCTGATCACGCTTCGGCGAGCGGCCTAGCGCCGGAACCATGCTACCGGCAATTGTATTTCTGGATGTTGATTCGGAACGGAGGCTGAACCGACTTCGCCGATTACAGATGAGCGGCACAAGATCTCGGTCCGGGGTGGCTGTCCGCGCGTTCTGGACAATGCGGCCCTGCCAAGCTGATACCATAACGGTAGGTTGCACCCGCCGAGAAAGTGTGGATGGTCGTGCCGCGCGCCGCGTGAGCAGCGTCTGTGGGCATCCCGTGCATCCGAGCTCGGCCGAAGGACTGGTTTCGAAGAGATCATGACGGACGCGGGCGGATTCGATCTCGACGGCACGGCGAACTCCGCTCACGAGCGGGAAGTGCTGCTTCGCCAGATCGCCCACGCGCTGAACGTCCCGGTCTCGATCTTCCGCGGGCCGCCGGGGTCCCCGGCAGCCGGCGGCCCGAGCGCCGCGGAATGCGCCGCCCTGCTGACCGCGTTCTCGCGCATCGAGGATCCGGATCTCCGCAAGGAGTGCCTCGCGCTGGCGGAGCGCCTCGGCCGCCGGTGAGCCGCGGGCGCCCTCGCGGTGCGGTGGCGCACACGGGCTCGGTCAGCGCCGGTCATTCACCATGCTATAGGGGCGCCCGCCGCCGGAGGCGTCCCGCTCGGCCGGCCCCTCGCGTGTCCGGCGCCTGAGCATGGTTGCCGGACCCGTGCACGCTCCCGCTCGCACCAGGCTCTGATGCCGATCATCTCCATCTCGAAGCTGTCGAAGACCTACACGTCCGGCTTCACAGCCCTGCGCGACATCGACCTCGCCATCGAGCGCGGCGAGATCTTCGCGCTGCTCGGTCCGAACGGAGCGGGCAAATCCACGCTCATCAACATCGTCTGCGGGATCGTCACCGCGAGTGCGGGGACCGTCCTGGTCGACGGCCACGATATCGCGGCGGATTACCGCGCCGCGCGCCGGGCCATCGGGCTCGTCCCGCAGGAACTCACCACCGACGCCTTCGAGACGGTGCTGAACACCGTGAGCTTCTCCCGCGGCCTGTTCGGGCTGCGGCCGGATCCCGGGCATATCGAGCGGATCCTCCGGGCGCTGTCCCTCTGGGACAAGCGCGACAGCCGGCTGATGACCCTGTCGGGCGGCATGAAGCGGCGGGTGCTCATCGCCAAGGCGCTGTCGCACGAGCCCCGGGTGCTGTTCCTCGACGAGCCCACGGCGGGCGTCGACGTGGAGCTGCGCCAGGACATGTGGCGCCTCGTGCGCGACCTGCGCCAGCAGGGTGTCACCGTCATCCTCACCACCCACTATATCGAGGAGGCCGAGGAGATGGCCGACCGCATCGGCGTGATCCGCCGGGGCGAGATCATCCTCGTGGAGGAGAAGGCCGCGCTGATGCGCAAGCTCGGGCGCAAGCAGCTGACGCTCCACCTCCAGCAGCCGATCGCCGCCGTACCGCCGGAACTCGCCGATTACGGCCTGGCGCTCGGCGGGGAGGGGACCGAGCTGGTCTACACCTACGACACCCGCGCCGAGCGCACCGGCATCACCGGGCTCCTGACCGGCCTCGCGGCGGCGGGCATCCGCTTCAACGACCTCCACACCGAGCAGAGCTCGCTGGAGGACATCTTCGTCGGCCTCGTGCGCGAGGAGAGGGCACAGGCATGAGCGCGGCGTTCAGCATGAACTGGCCGGCGATCCGGGCCATCTACCTGTTCGAGATGGGCCGCTTCTGGCGCACCGCCGGGCAGAGCATCCTGGCCCCCGTCATCTCGACGACCCTGTACTTCGTGGTCTTCGGCGCGGCGATCGGCTCCCGGGTCTCGGCGGTCGACGATGTGCCCTACGGGCTGTTCATCGTGCCCGGCCTGATCATGCTCTCGCTGCTGACGCAGAGCATCTCCAACGCCTCGTTCGGCATCTACTTCCCGCGCTTCGCCGGCACGATCTACGAGATCCTGTCGGCACCGATCTCGCCGCTGGAGGTGGTGCTGGGCTTCGTCGGCGCCGCGGCCTCGAAGTCGATCCTGATCGGGCTGATCATCCTGGCGACCTCGGCGCTGTTCGTGCCGCTGCGGATCGACCACCCGCTCTGGATGATCGGGTTCCTGCTGCTCACCGCGGTGACGTTCAGCCTGTTCGGCTTCGTCATCGGCCTGTGGGCGGACGGGTTCGAGAAGCTGCAGCTGGTGCCGCTCCTCGTCGTGACCCCGCTCACCTTCCTGGGCGGCAGCTTCTACGCGATCAGCATGCTGCCGCCGTTCTGGCACGCGGTGAGCCTGCTGAACCCGGTGGTGTACCTGATCAGCGGGTTCCGCTGGGCGTTCTTCGGCAAGGCGGACGTGAACATCGCGGTCAGCCTCGGCATGACCGCGCTGTTCCTGGTGATCTGCCTCGGCCTCGTGACCTACATCTTCCGCACGGGCTACCGTCTGAAGAGCTGAGGCCTCAGGGCTGCGCGGCCAGGAAGGCCAGCACCCCGTCCCGGTGCGGCTTGGCACCGACCGCCGTGGAGTGGTCCTTGCCCTCGATCTCGAGGGCCCGGGCATCCGGGATCAGGGCGGCGAGGGCCGGCCCCGAGCCCGCGACCGTGTCGAGGGTCCCGACCGAGACCAGGACCGGCACCTCGATCTGCGCGAGCTCGCCCCGGCTGAGCGTCTGGCGCGAGCCGCGCATGCAGGCGGCGAGCGCCCGCAGGTCGCTCCGGGTCTGCTCGGCGAACATCCGGAAGGCCGCCGCCGTGGGGTTGGGCGCGGGCGTCCCGGCGGGCGCCTCCAGGGCCTCGGCGATGCCGGAGGGCAGGCCCTTGCCCTCGATCAGGTGCATCCCGAGGCCGCCGATCAGGGCCGAGCGCACCCGGTCCGCGTGGTCGAGCGCGAGATGCGCGGTGATCCGCCCGCCCATCGAGTACCCCATGACGTGGGCGCGCCCGATCCCGAGATGGTCGAGGAGCCGGACCGCGTCGCCGGCCATGGCCTCGGAGCTGTAGGCGGCCGGATCGTAGAGCTTCTCGCTCTCGCCGTGGCCGCGGTTGTCCAGCGCGATCGCGCGGTAGCCGGCCTGGGTCAGGGCCTTCACCCACTGGGTGTTGACCCAGTTGACCGCGTGGTTCGACGCGAATCCGTGGATCAGCAGGATCGGCTTGCCCGGACCGTCCGCCGGCGGGACGTCGATATAGGCGATCCGCACGCCGTCGGAATTGAAGGTCTCCATGCCACGCAACCTGTGTTCATCAAGCTCGGCCACGGCTTAGACCACCCGGGCGCGCGGGAGCAACGCGGATCGATCCGCTTGCGGGTCGGAGCGCCGGCTGGCAAACCGCCCCGGTCATGACGGACACGCAGCCCTACGGCACCTACGAACCGTCCGGCCTCGTGGCGGCGATCACCCGCCGCACGAACCGGATCCCGGCCGAGTCCTGGTACGGGCGGCGCCTCGCGCTGTTCCTGCGCCGGATCGCGATCGCGCGCCTCGGGGGCAAGCCCCTCGACGTGACCCGCTACGGCGCGCGGATGCGGCTGCACCCGTACAACAACAACTGCGAGAAGAAGGTGCTCTTCACCCCGCAGTTCTTCGACCCGGAGGAGCGGGCGCTACTCCAGGAGCGGCTGCCGCGGGACTGCGTGTTCCTCGACATCGGCGCCAATGTCGGCGCCTACGCGCTGTGCGTGGCCGCCTTCTCGGGGCCGGGGGCGCGGATCGTCGCCGTCGAGCCGCAGCCGGACGTGTTCGACCGCCTGACCTACAACATCGCCCAGAACCCGTTCCACACCGTCAAGGCGGTCGCCTGCGCGGTGGCCGACAAGGCCGGTGAGCTGACCCTGTTCATCGATCCGCGCAACCGCGGCGAGTCGAGCCTGCGCATCGTCGGCACCAACGAGGGCGCGCGGATCACCGTGCCGGCGGTGACGCTCCTCGACCTGCTGCGCAGCGAGGGCCTCGACCGCGTCGACGCCATCAAGCTCGACGTCGAGGGCGCCGAGGACCTGATCCTCGAGCCGTTCCTCCGCGAGGCGCCGGACGCGCTCCTGCCGCGGATCCTGCTGGTCGAGAACGGCACCGGCCAGTGGCAGCTCGACCTGCTGCGGCATCTGGGGCGCTACGGCTACCGCGAGATCGCGCGCTCACGTCTCAACCTGATGTTCGAGCGCGGCGCCGTCAGGCCGGCGTGATGACCGGGATCTCCTCGGCGATGGCGACGCCCTCCGGCGCGACGGCGCAGCGATAGGCGCGGACCGCCACGCCCGCCGCGCGCGCCTCGCGGAACGCCCGGTCGAAGGCGGGATCGATGTCCCGGGCGACGTCGAAGGCCTCGGCCCGCATCTGCACGACGATCACCACCAGCGCGCGACCGCCCTCGGCCACGACCTGGGCCAGGTCGCGCATGTGCCGGGCGCTGCGGGCCGCCTTGCAGTCCGGGAACTCGGCAAGGCCCGCCCGCCGCATCAGGTGGCAGTTCTTGACCTCGACGTGGCATGGCCCTGTAGCCGCGCCGCTCGCGAGGAAGTCGACCCGGCTGGCCGCGGCGTAGCGCACCTCGGGCCTCAGCGCGTCGTGGCCATCGAGCGCCGCGATCGCGCCGGCCCGGAAGGCCTCGGCCACGAGCGCGTTCGGCCGCATCGTGTTGATGCCGACCCACTGCGCCCCGCCGGGGAGGTCGGCCTCCACCAGCTCCCAGGTGAGCGGCAGCTTGCGCGCGGGGTTGCTCGAGCGCGACAGCAGCACGCGCGCACCCGGCGTGTTGAGCCCGAGCATGGCTCCGGGATTGGGGCAGTGAACGGTGACGCGGCCGTCATCGGTGTCGATATCGGCGAGGAAGCGCTTGTAGCGCTGCACGAGCCGTCCCGGCACCAGCGACGCGGCGAACTGCATGGGATCCTCGGGGTTCACGTAGTCGCGGGCCGCGGTCGCGCTATCTGCCTGCAGGACCCGCCCGACGCCAGAGTTCCATGAGCCAGCCTTCCGAATCCGTCACCGCCGCGATCCTCGTCATCGGCGACGAGATCCTCTCGGGTCGCACCAAGGACAAGAACATCGGCACCATCGCCGACTTCCTCACCGCCGCCGGGATCGACCTGCGCGAGGTGCGGATCGTGCCCGACGAGGCGGCCATGATCGTCGAGGCGGTCAACGCCCTGCGCGCCCGCTACACCTACCTGTTCACCACCGGCGGGATCGGCCCGACCCACGACGACATCACCGCCGACTGCGTGGCCGAGGCCTTCGGGGTCGGCATCGACGTCGACGAGCGCGCCCGGGCGATGCTGCTGGAGCGGCACAAACCCGAGGATCTCAACGAGGCCCGCCTGCGCATGGCGCGGATCCCGTTCGGGGCCGACCTGATCGCCAATCCCGTCTCGAAGGCGCCGGGCTTCCGCATCGGCAACGTCCACGTGATGGCCGGCGTGCCCAGCATCATGCAGGCCATGCTGGACTCGATCGCCCCGACGCTGACGGGCGGCGCCGCGATGCTGTCCGAGACGATCGAGGCGGCCGGCCTCCCGGAGGGCAGCTACGCGGGCGGCCTCGGCGAGATCGCGAGGGCGCGGCAAGCCGTCTCCATCGGCTCGTACCCGGCGATCACGCCGGAGGGCTTCCGCAACCGGATCGTCGTGCGCAGCCGGGACCCGGAGGCCCTCGCCGAGGCGCGCGGCGCCGTCGAGGCCCTGCTGGCGCGGCTCTCGGCCTGACTCGTCCCGTCCGATCGATCGTGTTGCGTAGCGGAGCTTTCGGATGGTGCGGGATAGGGACAAGCGGGCCGACCCCGAGACGCGCCGGGACGAGCTGCTGAAGGAAGTCTCCGAGATCGGCCGGCCCGACGCCTACGTCCTGCACGAGGTCATCCGGCTCGAGGGCGACGAGGAACTGCGCCGCCACGGCCTCGCGCTGTTCCTCTCGGCCTTCGCGGCCGGGCTCAGCATCGCCCTGTCGCTGATCGTGCCGGGCGTCCTGCGAAGCCATCTCCCGGAGACGGACTGGGCCAAGATCGTCGGCTCGATGGGCTACGCGGTCGGGTTCCTGGTCGTCGTCCTCGGGCGCCAGCAGCTCTTCACTGAGAACACCATCACGCCGATCCTGCCGCTCCTGCACGACCGCTCCGTGAAGACGGCGCTCCGCGTCGTCAGGCTCTGGATGATCGTGCTGTCGGGCAACATCCTGGGCACGCTCGCGATCGCGACGGTGCTGGCCTATTCAGGCGCCTTCGAGCCGCCGGTCCTCAGGGCCTTCGCGGAGATCAGCCACGACGCCATCGCGCACGGGTTCTGGGCGACCTTCGTCAAGGCCGTCTTCGCCGGATGGATGATCGCCCTGATGGTCTGGTTCCTGCCGGCCACCGCCAGCGCGGCGCCGTTCGTGATCCTCCTGATGACGTGGCTGGTCGCGCTCTGCAGCCTCGCCCACATCGTGGCCGGCTCCGTCGAGGCTTTCTACCTCGTGGTCACGGGCGCCGCGTCGCTGCACGATTACGCGGTGAAGTTCTTCCTGCCGACGCTGCTCGGCAACACGTTCGGCGGCGTGGCGCTGGTGGCGGTGCTGAACTACGGGCAGGTCGCCCCCGAGGTCGAGGAGACCAAGGCGGTCGAGGGCGAGCGTCCGGACTGAGACCGAGGACTTAGACCGAGGACTCGGGCCGCCGACGGCACCGCGCGCCGCCCGCGACGCCGGATCCGCGCCGGCCGCCTCAGTCGAGCCGCACCGGCGGGCTGATCAGGTGGTCGAGATCGTCGAGGACCCACGTCATCGTCCCGCGCAGCGGCCCGTAGAGCCCGATCTGGTGCTGCCGGTAGAGGAGGTCGTGCGTCAGCCGCGCCGAGAGCCCGTTCAGGCGCCCGCCGCCGAACGTGTAGCGGCCGAGCGTGCCCCAGCCGTTGAAATCCGCGAGCGAGACGATCGCGCCCTTCTCGGCATAGTGGAACGGAGGCAGGTCCGCGTCGGGCGCATCCCCGCGGGCCAGCGCGCGGCCGAGATGGCGCGCGAGATGCTGCGCCTGCTGGCGTGCGGCCTGCGCGGTTGCCGGAACGGGGTGGCCGGTCCGGGAGTCGGTGAGGCTGGCGCAGTCGCCGAGGGCGATGATGGCCGGATCCCGGGTCGTGCGCAGGTCCGGGCGGACGACGAGTTGCCCGGCCCGCGAGCGCTCCAGGCCGTCGAGGCCGGCGAGCACGTCCGGCGCCTTGACGCCGGCGGCCCAGACCTTCAGCCCGGCCGGGATGCGGCGGCCGTCCTTCAGGATGAACCCGTCCGCGTCCGCGGCCGTCACCGTCGCGCCGGTCCGGACCTCCACGTCGAGATCCGACAGGGTGCGGGCGGCGGCGCGCGACACCTTCTCGGGGAAGGCCGGCAACAGGCGCGGCCCGCTCTCGATCAGCGTCAGGCGCAGGCGCCCCGGCAGGTCGGGCGAGCCGTAGGCCGCGAAGAGGTTGATGGCGTGCTTGAGCTCGGCGGCCAGCTCGACGCCGGTCGCACCGCCGCCCACGATGGCGATCTCCAGCAGGCCGCCGCCGTCGAGCCGGGCCAGGAGATGGCACCGCAGCTGTTCGTGGAAGTGCTCGGCCTCGGTCAGGTCGTCGATGGTCAGGCAATGCTCGGCCACGCCCGGCGTGCCGAAATCGTTGGCGCGGCTGCCGATGGCGAGCACCAGCAGGTCGTAGGCGCGCTCCACTTCCGGAACCCCCTCCGCGGCCTCGACCGCGAGCCGGACGCGCCTGGCCGCCCGGTCGATACCCACGAGGGCGCCGGGCTGGAAGCGGAAGCCGTTGCGGCGCGCCTGGGCGAAGAGATCCACCTTCTGCCGGTCGGCCCGGGCCGTACCCGCCGCGAAGGTGTGCAGCATCGGCTTCCAGACGTGCGAGAGGCTGCGATCGGCGAGGGTGACGTCGGCCCGGCCGCCGCGTCCGAGGCTGGTCGCCACTTCGATCCCGGCGACGCCGCCGCCGACGATCACGATCCGTGGTCTCTCCGCCATGACGTCTCCGCATCCTCACGGGTCGGGAACGCCGGTCACGGCCTCGATGTTCGCCGCGGCGCGCGCCGATTCCGCCCGGCGTCGGAAGCGCGTCCTGCGCGGCCCGTCCCCCGATCCCGCGCCGGGCGGGATCGCGTCGGCCGACAGGGGCCGTCGACCATGAAAAAAGCCGCCCGGAGGCGGCTTTCGTGAACGTCGCGCTGCTGCGTCCGGATCAGGAGCGCATGCGGGTCCGCACCTCGCCGAGGCTCGCGCGGATCAGGTTCTGGGCGGCGTCACCCTGCATCCGCTCGCGCAGGATCGTCTCCGAGACCTTCACGGCGGCCTCCGCGGCGGCGGCGCGGACCTGAGCCTCGGCCTGGGCTTCCGCCTGGGCGATCTTCGTCTCGGCGGCCTTGGTGCGGCGGGCCAGGAAATCGTCCAGCTTGCGGTGGCCTTCCTCGGCGGCGCGCTGGGCCTCCTCGCGGGCACCGGCGACGATCGACTCGGCCTCCTTCTCGGCCTCGGCGCGGCGGCGCTTGTAGTCGGCCAGCACGGCGGCGGCCTCCTCGCGCAGGCGCTTGGCCTCGTCGAGCTCGTGGCGGACGCGGTTGGCGCGCCCGTCCAGGCCCTTGAGCATCGTCGAGAAGGCGCCGGCCTTCCAGGCGATGCCCATGAAGATGACGAACGCGACGGCGACCCAGAATTCGGCTTCGAGCAGCATCGTGGGATCCCGTCAGTGTGCGGTGGCGTCGAGGGCGCGGTCGAGGCTCGTCCGGTCCGGGGCCTGCCCGGTCAGACGCTCGACGATGGCCGACGCGGCCTCACCCGCGATCGAGCGGACGTTGCCCATGGCGGCCTCGGTCCGCGTGCGGATCGTCGCCTCGGAAGCGGAGAGCTTGGCGTTCAGCTCGTCTTCCAGCGCCTTGCGCTTGGTCTCGGCCTCCGCGGCCAGTTCGTTCCGGGTGGTCTGCGCGATGTCGCGCGCCTTGCCCTGGGCGTCCCGGAGGGCGGTCTCGAAGGCCACGCCGGCGGCATCCGCCTCGGCCTTCATCGCCTGCGCCTGGTCCAGGTCGGCACGCAGGCGCTCGGCGCGGGCGTGCAGGATCGACTGGATCCGCGGCAGCGCGATCTTGTCCATCAGGTAGTAGAGGAGGCCGAAGGCCAGGGCGAGCCAGATCAGCTGCGCCAGGAAGCCCGAGGTCTCGAAGGGCGGGAAGGCGCCGGAATGCGCTTCCGTATGCTCGACATGGCCCGGCACGACCTGCGTGTCGGCGCCCGGGGGCGGCGTGGTGAGGGGATTGGGCTGCGCCATGAGACCGCTACACTGACACCGTTCGCTGAGGCCACCGCCGGCGCGGTGACGGACGAAGGCGGACGCCCCGTCGCGGGAGCGTCCACCCGTTCATCGGGCCGGGGCCCGGGAGGAGACCGCGGGGACCGCGGCCTCCGGCGCCGATCAGACGGCGAAGAGCAGCAGCAGCGCGATCAGCAGCGAGAAGATGCCGAGCGCCTCGGTGAGGGCGAAGCCCAGGAGCAGGGTGGCGCGCTGGCCGTCGGCCGCGGACGGGTTGCGAAGGGCGCCGGCGAGGAACTGACCGAACAGGTTGCCGAGGCCGATGCCCGCACCCGCCATGCCGAGGCAGGCGAGGCCGGCGCCGATGTACTTCGCAGCGACGGGATCCATGGTAACTCCTGAGGTCTCTTCAGATCGAAACGTGCGGTGACGTTTGCGGCGGGTGGAGCCGGCCGATCAGTGGCCGGGGTGAAGGGCGTCGTTGAGGTAGATCGCCGTCAGCGTCGCGAAGACGTAGGCCTGAAGCGCCGCAACGAGGAACTCGAGAGCGGTCAGCGCGATCGTCAGGAACAGCGGGAGCGGCGATAGCACGCTCCAGGCGCCCGCGAGAAGGAGCTGGACCACGAAGAACGCGAAGATCTTCATCGCGATGTGGCCGGCCAGCATGTTGGCGAACAGACGGACCGACAGGCTGATCGGGCGCGAGATGAACGAGATCACCTCGATCGGCACCAGGATCGCGAGGAGCGGCTTCGGCACGCCCGACGGCACGAACAGGCCGAAGAAGTGGGTGCCGTGCTTCATCACGCCGAAGATCACCACGGTGGAGATCACCAGCGCGGCGAGGCCGAAGGTGATGATCAGGTGGCTGGTCACCGCGAAGGCGTAGGGGATCATCCCGAACAGGTTCAGGACGAGCACGAACATGAAAAGCGAGAACACGAGCGGCATGAACCGCTTGCCGCCGTCGCCCGTCGCCTGGTGCACGGTGTCGGCGATGAATTCGTAGAAGATCTCGGCCAGCGACTGCATGCGGCCCGGAACGACCGAGCGGGACGCGGTCGCCACGATGGTGATGAGCGCGATCACGCCGACGGCGGCGAACATGTAGAGGGCCGACTGCGTGAACGCGAGCTGCTGGTGGCCGATATGGCCCAGCGACACGAGCGGCTTCAGCTCGAACTGATGGATCGGGTCGATCGTGACCGCCATTCCCGCTTCCGCCCTTCTTGTCCGGCGCGCCGACGGGTGTCGGCCGCCCCACATTCCCCACTGACCGGCGCGCCTTATGGCTCCTGCCGATCGCGCCGTCCCGGACGCGCGCCGGCGAAACCCGACGCCCGCATCACGTTGTAGACCCCCGCGACGAACCCCAGCATCAGGAGGACGATCAGGCCCCAGGGCTTCGTCCCGAAGACATGATCGACGATCCAGCCGAGTATGCCCCCCGCGATCACGCCCGCGACGAACTCCGTGGAGAGCGTCATGGCCTGGCCCAGCGAGGATGGCCCGCCGTCCCGAGGGCGCGTGGAATGACCGGGAGCAGCCTGCGGCCGCTTCCGTTCGATCTGCGTCTCGAGACGTCTGAGCCTCGCGGAGAGTTCGCTGTCCGTCGGCGTCTGCTCGGTCCCTCTCCCGTCCCTCGGATCGTCGCCGTTCACGGCTCAAAACTCATCGGGCGGGAGGCTGTGGAACCGGCTGGACACCCCCAGCAAGCGGGGCGCACCATAGTTTCGCCTATCTTGAGTGTCAAGGCGAACCCCATACACCGTAAGTAATTGATTTTAGTTTGGTATTCCAACTTTGTGCGATGCGCCGGAGCCGCGCCGCGCGAGGCCCCGGCGGGTCGATCAGGCGCCGATGATCGGCTTGATCACCTTCTCCATACCCTCGACGGTCATCTCGCCGGTGTAGCGCTCGCCGTTGATGAAGAAGGTCGGGGTCGAATCCACCTTGAAGACGTCGAGGCCGCGCTGCTTCACGGCGTTGACCGCGCTGTAGATCTTCTGGTCCTTCAGGCAGGCCTCGAAGGTCTGCTTGTTGTAGCCCGCCTGCCGGAGCATCTGCTCCAGCGCGTCCACGGGCTTCGGCGTGAAAGCCCAGGCCGCCTGCTGATCGAACAGCAGGTCGGTGATCGGGTAGTACTTGGCATCGCCCTGGCAGCGCGCCAGCATGAAGGCCGCGGTGGCCAGCGGGTCGAGGGGGAATTCGCGCAGCGTGAACCGCACCTTGCCGGTGTCGATGTAGCGCTCCTTCAGGGTCGGCCACGTGGTCCGGTGGAAGGCCGCGCAGTGCGAGCAGGTCATCGAGGCGTACTCGATGATCGTGCACTTGGCGTCCGCCGGGCCGAGCCAGACGTCGCCGAGGGGGCCCGGCTGCAGCAGGGCCGCCATCTCGGAATTCTGCGCCCGGGCGGGCCGCCCGAGATACGGCAGGGCGAGGCCGGCGCCGAGGGCGAGGCCGGAGAACTTGAGAGCGTCGCGTCGCGTCGTCATCGGGCAGGCTCCGCCGGATTGATCAGTCGTGGCGTCCGGATGCCGGTACTCGGGCGCGACCGTCCTGGCAAGGTGACCGAATCGACCGTTCACCGCTCCGGGCGCGTCGCCACGGCGGCGGTGCCGAGGCGGTCGAGGGCCGCGCGCAGGCCGTCATCGGCAATTCCCGCCACGGCGCGCTGGACCTCGACGGCGGCGGCCGGATCGACCCGCGCGCGGGCGGGCGCCCGGCCGGCGCGCCCGACCCGGTCCTGCTGCAGCACGATCCGGGAGACGCAGGCCCAGCCGTAATGGGCGTTGATCCGCTGGATCACCACCGGCGCGAGATGCTGCAACTCGAGCGCGAAGACGCCCTCGACGCGCACGACCAGCGTGCCGGATTCGGGCGCGGCGGACTCGCTCCGGCGGCGCTTCGGCCATTCCAGCTTGGACGGGCGGCAATAGCGGGCCAGCCGCTCGCCGACGATCTCCGGCCACGCGGCCAGGATGTCGGTCGAGGCGAAACCCTGCGCCGCGAAGGCCGGCCCGATGCAACTCTCGATCAGTTCGGCCAGCGGTTTGACGCGCGCCATAGTGGTTCCGGCCCCTTGGATCCGCGGAGGTTAGCGCAGGATGGTTGACGAAGGGAGCGCGCGCCGGCGCTTTCGCCGCCCTATGATCGCCGCGGCGCTCCGGCTATGCAGCGCGACCCCTGTCGACCCGCCCATGCCGCCTCGCACAGCCACGGATCCTGAAGCCGGTCCCGGACCGCGCGCCGACGACCTGCTCGCCTGGTACGACCGGCATCGGCGGGTGCTGCCCTGGCGGGCGCTCGCCGGCGCGGTCCCCGATCCCTACCGGGTCTGGCTGTCCGAGGTGATGCTGCAGCAGACCACCATCGCGGCGGTCCGGCCGTATTTCGAGCGCTTCCTGACGCGCTTCCCCGACATCTTCGCCCTGGCCGAGGCGCCCGAGGAGGCGGTGATGTCGGCCTGGGCCGGCCTCGGCTACTACTCCCGCGCGCGCAATCTGCACGCCTGCGCGAAGGCGGTCGCGGCGGCCGGCGGCCGCTTCCCCGACACCGCCGAGGGCCTGCGCAAGCTCCCGGGAATCGGCGCCTACACGGCCGGCGCGATCGCCGCGATCGCGTTCGACCGGCCGGAGGCCGCCGTCGACGGCAATGTCGAGCGGGTCCTGAGCCGGGCCTACGCGGTGGAGGCGCCGCTCCCGGGCAGCCGGCCGGAGATCCGCCGCCTGACGCAGGCGCTCGTCCCGCAGGAGCGGCCGGGCGACTTCGCTCAGGCGCTCATGGATCTCGGCGCGACGATCTGCACGCCCAAGCGCCCCGCCTGCGCGCTCTGCCCGTGGATGCGGCCCTGCCGGGCGCGGTCGCTGGGCACGCAGGAGACCTTCCCGCGCAAGATCAGGGTCGCCAAGGGGGCGCTCCGCCGCGGCGCGGCCTTCGTGGCGATCCGCAGCGGCGACGAGGCGGTGCTGCTGCGGACCCGCGCCCCCGAGGGGCTGCTCGGCAACATGGCCGAGCCGCCGGGGAGCGCCTGGGAGCCGGATTACGACGTGGCCGCCGCCCTGCTGGACGCGCCCCTCGACGCGCGGTGGAGGCGGCTCCCGGGCCTCGTCCGCCACGGCTTCACGCATTTTCCCCTGGAGCTGACGGTGTTCGTGGCCCGCGTCGCGCTGGCGACGCCGGCCCCGTCCGGCATGCGCTTCACGCCGCGCGGCGCCCTCGCGGACGAACCGCTGCCCGGCCTCATGCGCAAGGTCCTGGCGCACGCCTTCGACCCGAAGCCGGAGCCCGAGAAGAAGCCGCGCGGGCGCCCGCGGAAGGAGCCGCCGCCGATGCCGCTGCTGGCGGCGATGGAGGCGCCGATCTCGATGCCGGATCCCGAGCCCCGACCGCGCGTGCGGGCCGTCCCGAAGCCCCAGCCGAAGCCGGCGCCGGTGCCGCCGCAGGAGACGGACGAACTGTTCGACGGGGAGGTCGAACCATCGCCCGCACCGGCGCGGGCCCGGTCATCGCCGCGGCGGCCGGGGCCGGGCCGGAAGCGGTAGCCGACCGTCATCGCGAGCGCAGCGAAGCGAAGCGACCCAGGGCAGCGCGACATCTGTCTGCGTGGCGCTGCTGGATTGCTTCGCTCCGCTCGCAGAGACGGTGTGCTGGCTCAGCCGTTGGCCATCGCCTGCCGGAGACCGGCCCGGTAGCTGTCGATCACCACCGGCTTGCCGCCGCGCTCCACGTGCCAGAACGTCCAGCCGTTGCAGGCCGGCAGGCCCTGCACCAGCGCGCCGATCTTGTGGATCGAGCCGATGACGAGGCCGTTGTCGAGCTGGCCGTCCGGGCGCACCGTGGCGCGGAACCGGCGGCGCTCGTCGGTCACGGTCTCGCCGGGGCGGATGTGGCCCGCCTCGATCACCGACAGGAACGGGACCCGCGGCTCGGCGCGCTTGGTCGGCGCCACCATGAGGGCGGCCCTCGACAGGGTCTCCACGGCGGCGATCCGCTCCCGGGCCGCCTCGGCGTAGGTCGCCTCGCGCTCGATGCCGATGAAGCGGCGGCCGAGGCGCTTGGCGACGGCGCCGGTCGTGCCGGTGCCGAAGAACGGGTCGAGCACCACGTCGCCGGGATTGGTCGCCGCGAGCAGCGTCCGGGCGAGCAGAGCCTCGGGCTTCTGGGTCGGGTGGACCTTGCGGCCCTCCGCATCCTTCAGCCGCTCCTCGCCGGTGCAGAGGGGGATGAACCAGTCCGAGCGCATCTGGAGGTCCTCGTTGCCCCCTTTCAGCGCCTCGTAATGGAAGGTGTAGCCCTTCGAGTCGGCCGAGCGCGAGGCCCAGATCAGGGTCTCGTGGGCGTTGGTGAAGCGCTTGCCGCGGAAGTTCGGCATCGGGTTGGCCTTGCGCCAGACGATGTCGTTGAGGATCCAGTAACCGAGATCCTGCAACGCGCTCCCGACCCGGAAGATGTTGTGGTACGACCCGATCACCCAGAGGGTCGCGTTCGGCTTCATCACGCGGCGGCAGGCGGCGAGCCAGTCCCGGGTGAAGGTGTCGTAGGCCTCGAAGGTCGCGAACTTGTCCCAGTCGTCGTCGACCGCGTCGACGCGGCTCTGGTCCGGGCGCAGGAGGCCGGCGTCGCCGAGCTGAAGGTTGTAGGGCGGGTCGGCGAACACGCAGTCGACGCTCGACGCCGGCAAGGCGTTCATGGCCGCGATGCAGTCCCCGACGAGTACCTGGTCGAGGGGCAGAGAACGCTGGGCGGGTACGAGACCCATCCGTGGCGCCGACGCGGGCCGCCCGGCACGCGAGACCTGTTTCCGGGCGACGGCGTCGGCAGCCACGGTACGCGGGGAAGCCATGGCAAACACCGGTTACGCGACTGACCGGCAGACCATGCGCCGGGTACGGTAAAGGTCACGTTGTCGATTTCGCGTCCGGCGCGTCCCGTTCTGGGGCTGCAGATTTTGCCGACCGGGCGCCCGGACAATCCTCCGACAGATTAAGCAACCCTTACCCGCCTGCGCCGCGCCGCCGGGATCGGGCGACAACACTCTATCCCTGCGGGTCACGCGCGGCCGCGGCAGCCTGTGCTTGGGAAACAGCCGCGCACGACAATCATCGTCGTGCCAGGGGCGCCGGGCGGGTCGCGCTTCCACCTCAGCGGGATGCAGGGTCACGCTCCGCGCAAGGCTTAAGAATGATGTCCTATTTTGCATCCTCCCCGATGGAGCCGAGCAGTTCTTGCTGAATACGCAGAACCACACGCCAATGCATCACCCGCAACAAGAGCGGAAATAAACTGAAATAAGCCGCCATGTAATGGGGATGACCAGCGCGAAATCGGCCAAAATGTGACCCCGACAGCCCGAAAAAGCCTGCCATATTCCGGCCCGTTTCGGGCACGACTGGCGCCGCCCCGACAAAAACAATGGGAATGCGTCGAGAATGTCGTTCGGTTTCGGTAAGCTCGTTGTCTCGCTTGGAATGCTGTCCACCGTCGTCGGAACAAGCCTCCCGGCCGCCGCCCAGAGCGGAGCGGCCTCCTGGTACGGGAGCGGCCATCGCACCGCCAACGGCGAGCGTTTCAACCCCAACGGACTGACCGCCGCTCATCGCAGCCTGCCGTTCGGCACCCGGGTCCGCGTTGAGAACAAGCGGACCGGCCGCTCGATCGTCGTGCGCATCAACGACCGCGGTCCGTTCGTGCGCGGCCGCATCATCGACCTGTCGCGCGGCTCCGCCCGCGCCCTCGGCATGGGCGGCGTCAGCTACGTGTCGCTGCAGGTCGTGCACTGACCCTTCACGGGCATCGAGCGCCCCGGCGCGCCTCCGCCCGCGCGGGCGGGGCAGCCTCCGGGGCGTTGTCTGCCGGACCCGGACGCACCATCTGCTGCCGGGTTCAGCTCGGATCACCCGCCCATGCCCAAGCCCCTCATCGTCGACATCCCGCACGACCTCGGCCGCGACGAGGCCAAGCGGCGCCTGGAGCACGGCACGGATCAGGCGCGGGCCCTCCTGGCCAAGAGCGGAATCACGGTGGACCAGCTCGCCTGGACGGGCGACCGGCTCGATTTCGGCGTGTCCGCGGTGGCGCAGAAGATCGCCGGCACGATCGACGTGGGCGCGGAGAGCGTGCGCCTCGAGGTGAAGCTGCCGTTCCTCCTCGCCCTGTTCGCCGAGAAGATCCAGAAGGTGGCGAGCAAGGAGGGCAACCTCCTGCTGACGAAGAAGTAGCCCTCCGGAACCGGATCCGCCGCACTCTGTTTCCGCGAGACCGGTGCCGCTGTGCACCACCGGTCTCGCGGAGGATGACGGTGCCCGATTTCACGCTCGCCGACCCGGGGCAGGTCCCCGAGGTGCCGCCGCAGCCGACGCCGGTGCCGGACCGCCCCTACGATCCGCCGCAGGCGCCGACCCAGCCGCCCGGGCCGGAGATCCCCGGGAACACCCCGGCGGAGGCGCCGGGCATCCAGCCGCCCGAGATCCCCGTCAACGATCCGGGCGTGCCCGAGATCAGCCCGCCGACAGGACCGGCCAACCCGATCGCCTGACCGGGCGCCGACCGACGGGGGCGGCTCTGTTTGAACAGGCCGCCCCGCGCTGCCATAAGCCGGCCCATGGCCGCTCCCCCGCTCCTCACCCTCCAGGACGTCGCGCTCACCTTCGGCGGCACGCCGCTGATCACGGGCGCGAGCCTCGCCATCGCGCCGGGCGAGCGCACCTGCCTCGTCGGCCGGAACGGGTCGGGGAAGTCGACGCTCATGAAGATCGCCGCGGGCCTCACAGAGCCCGACCGGGGACGGCGCTTCGTCCAGCCCGGCACGACGATCCGCTACCTCGCGCAAGAACCCGATTTCACGGGCTTCGCCACCACCCTGGATTTCGTCGAGGCCGGCCTGCCGCCGGGCGAATCGACCCACCGCGCCCGCTACCTGCTGGAGAGCCTCGGCCTGACCGGCGCGGAGGATCCGAGCAAGCTCTCCGGCGGCGAGGGGCGCCGCACCGCGCTGGCGCAGGCGCTCGCCCCCGAGCCCGACGTGCTGCTCCTCGACGAGCCCACCAACCATCTCGACCTGCCGGCGATCGAGTGGCTCGAGACGGAGCTGAAGGGCACCCGCGCGGCCCTCGTGCTCATCAGCCACGACCGGCGATTCCTCTCGGCGCTGTCGCGGGCCACGATCTGGCTTGACCGCGGCGAGACCCGCCGGATCGACCAGGGTTTCTCCAGCTTCGAGGCGTGGCGCGACGCCTTCTTCGAGGAAGAGGAGCGGGACCAGCACAAGCTCGACCGCAAGATCGCCGCCGAGGAGCACTGGCTGCGCTACGGCGTCACCGCGCGGCGCAAGCGCAACGTCCGCCGCCTCGGCAACCTGCACGAACTCCGGCAGAACCGCCGCGAGGTGCGCCGCCCCGTGGGCAGCGTCAGCATGCAGGCCTCGGACGCCGAATCTTCCGGGAGCCTCGTCGTCGAGGCCCGGGACATCGCGAAGAGCTACGGCGAGCGCAGGATCGTCGACGGGCTGTCCCTGCGGGTGATGCGGGGCGACCGGCTCGGCATCGTCGGGGCGAACGGCGCGGGCAAGAGCACCCTGATCAACCTGCTGATGGGCCGGCTCGCGCCGGATGCCGGGCAGGTGGTGCTCGGCACCAACTTGCTGCCGGTGGTGCTCGATCAGGCCCGCGCCGTGCTGGAGCCCGGGATGACCGTCACCGACGTGCTGACCGGCGGCCGCGGCGACAGCGTCACGGTGAACGGCCAGAGCCGCCACGTGATCGGCTATCTCAAGGACTTCCTGTTCACGCCCGAGCAGGCGCGCACGCCGGTCTCGGTTCTCTCCGGCGGCGAGCGCAACCGGCTGCTGATCGCCCGCGCCCTGGCCCAGCCGGCCAACCTCCTCGTCCTCGACGAGCCCACCAACGACCTCGACCTCGAGACCCTCGACCTGCTCCAGGAGATGCTGGGCGACTACCAGGGCACGCTGATCCTGGTGAGCCACGACCGCGACTTCTTGGACCGCGTGGCCGGCAGCGTGCTGGTCTCGGAGGGCGCCGGTCGCTGGGTCGAGTATGCCGGCGGCTACAGCGACATGCTGGTCCAGCGCGGCCAGGGCGTCGAGGCGCGGACCGTCGCGCCGAAGGCGAAGGAGTCGCGCGAGCGCGCCGCCGCGCCGGCCGCCCAGCCGTCGGGCAAGCCCAAGCTCGGCTTCAAGGACCAGCACGAATTGAAGACCCTGCCGGCCCGCATCGAGAAGCTGGAGGCGGCGATCGCCCAGCTCCGCACGATCCTCGCCGACCCCGAGCTCTACGCCCGCGACCCCGCCCGGTTCGACAAGGCCTCGACCATGCTGGCCCAGGCCGAGACCGAGCTGTCGCAGGCGGAGGACCGCTGGCTGGAACTGGAGATGCTTCAGGCGGGATGAGACCCGCCGCATCGCGCCGCGAGACGTACCCGACCGGAGATCGCATGACCGCCTATCAGACCCTCGAACAGCGCTTCGCCCGGCTCGCCGCCTTGGAGGGCGCGGCCGGGATCCTCGGATGGGACGCGCAGACGCTGATGCCGGACGGCGCCGCCGAGGCCCGCGGCGACCAGCTCGCGATCCTGCGCGGGCTCGCCCACGGGATGCTCACCGCCCCCGAGGCCGCCGAGGAGCTGGCGGCAGCCGAGCAGGGCGGCGACCTCGAGCCCTGGCCCGCCGCCAACCTGCGGGAGATGCGCCGCGCGCAAGGACACGCCACGGCGGTCCCCCGCGACCTCGTCGAGGCCAGCTCCCGCGCCGTGTCCCGCTCGGAGATGGTCTGGCGCGAGGCGCGGCGCGACGCCGACTTCGGCCGCCTCGAACCCCACCTCGCCGAGGTGCTGCGGCTCCAGCGGGAGATCGGCCAGGCGAAGGGCGCGGCCCTCGGCCTCGATCCCTACGACGCGCTGCTCGACAGCTACGATCCCGGCATGCGCCGGGCGACGATCGACCCGCTCTTCGCGGACCTGACCGACTGGCTGCCGGCCCTGATCGCCCGCGCCCGGGAGATCCAGGCGTCCCGGCCGGCGCCGCTCCCGCTCGCCGGGCCGTTCGACGTGGCGGTGCAGCGCGACCTCGGCCTGCAGCTGATGGCGGCGGTCGGCTTCGACTTCACCCGCGGCCGGCTCGACATCAGCCTGCACCCGTTCTGCGGCGGTGCCACCGACGACGTGCGGATCACGACGCGCTACGACGCGGCCGATTTCGGCCGGGCGCTGATGGGCGTTCTCCACGAGACCGGGCACGCCCTCTACGAGCAGGGCCGGCCGGCGGCGTGGCGCAACCAGCCGGTCGGCGCGGCGCGGGGCATGAGCCTGCACGAGAGCCAGTCGCTCATCGTCGAGATGCAGGCCTGCCGGAGCCGGGAGTTCTTCACCTTCCTGGCGCCGCTCCTGCAGGCGGCGTTCGGGCGGTCCGGGCCCGAATGGTCGCCGGAGAACCTGCACGCGCTCAACACCCGGGTCGCGCCCGGCTTCATCCGGGTGGATGCCGATGAGGCGACCTACCCGGCCCATATCCTCCTGCGCTACCGGCTGGAGACCGCGATGATCGCGGGCGACCTCGCGGTGCGCGACCTGCCGGGGGCGTTCAACGACGGCCTGCGCGACCTCCTCGGGCTCACGGTGCCCGACGACCGGGTCGGCTGCCTGCAGGACATCCACTGGCCGAGCGGCGCCTTCGGCTATTTCCCGACCTACACGCTCGGCGCCCTGGCGGCCGCGCAGCTGTTCCGGGCGGCCCGCGCGGCCGAGCCGGCGCTGCCGGGCTGCCTCGCGCAGGGCGATTTCGGCCCCCTGCGGGACTGGCTCCGCACGCATGTCCACGCGGTGGGGAGCCTGCTCGAGACCGACGACCTCCTCACCCGCGCCACCGGGACGAGGCTCGGCACGGCGGCGTTCCGGGCCCATCTGGAGGCGCGCTACCTTGGGGGCGCGGGCGCCTGAGACGCGGTGGCCGGGGAGGGGACGGAACGGCCCCCTCCGCCGGCGACGCCTAGAGCGTCACCACGTCGACGGCGTCGCCGAGCCGGTCGCGAGCGATGTCCGCGACGTGGCGGTGGTGCGTGAACAGGATCGGCTGGACCCGGGCGCCGATCGCCGCGAGCGCATCGAGGCCGTAGCCGGTCCGGGTCTCGTCGAAGGTCGAGAACAGGTCGTCGCCGATGAAGGGGGCCGGCTCGGCGCGGCCGGCGTAATCCTCCAGATAGGCCAGCCGCAGGGCGAGGTAGAGCTGGTCGCGGGTGCCCTCGCTCATGCCCTCGATCGCGACCGTGCCGCCGCCGGCGCGCTGCCCGGCGAGCTTCGGCGTGTCGGCCTCGTCGTAGATCTGCGCCAGACCGGAGAACGCGCCGCCGGTGAGAGCCTGGAACAGCGCGCCCGCCCGGGTGACGAGCGGGTCCTGCTGCCCCGCGCGGTGGCGGGCGACCGCCTGCCCGAGCATCAGCCCGGCGAGCCGCAAGACGGCCCAGGAGCGGGAAGCCGCCTGGAGATCCGCCTCCGCGGCCTTGCGCTCCGCGAGGGCCAGCTCGGCGCCGGTGCCGCCCTCGAGCTCCGCCCGCCGCCGCTCCGCCCGGTCGCGGTCCGCGAAGATGACCTGCCCGCGCTCGGCCTGCTCCTCGGCCTCGAGGACCAGACGCGCCAGCTCCGCCTCGATCGCCTCGGGCGACAACGTCTCCAGCCCGGCGCGCAGCTCCCCCTCGGGAAGTCCGTCGGCCGCACCCGCGAGGTTGCCGCGGAGCCGAAGACGCTCGGCGCGCAGCGCTTCCCGAGCGCTGAGGCGGCCGAACAGACGATCGATCTCCGGCGTCGGTGCCGCGGCGAGGTCCGGCATAACCTCGGCGACCTGCCGGACGAGCATCGCCCGCGCCGCGTCGCGCCCTTCGGCAGCGGCGCGATGGGCCGCCTCGGCCTCGTCGCGGCGACGGTCGAGCTCGGCGCGCCGCGCCTCGCGGGCCTGCGCGGCGACGAGGCGCCCGTGGAGCGACCGGATCGCGCCGGCGGGCGACGTCTCGGCGAGATCGGGGGCCAGGGCCTCGACCAGCGTGGCCGCCGTGTCGCGGAACGCCTCCATATCCCGGCGGATCCCGGCCGAGCGGCGCTGCAGGGCGGCTCGCTCCGCCAGCCGGTCCGGCACGCTCCGCCACGCCTCCAGCGCGCCCTCGGCCTCCTCGGGCCCGGCCGCACCGTCGAGGCCGAGGGGCAGGAGCGCCGCCGCCCAGTCGGCCTGCCACGCGGCGCGGCGGGCAGCGGTCTCGGCGAGGCTCGCCTCCAGCCGCTCGACGGACAGTCCGGCCGCGCGCAGCAGGCCACCGGCCTGCAGATTGGCCTCCCAGCGGCTCGCCAGGGCGGCGATGCGCGCTTCGAGACCGTCCAGCGCGGCGGCGATCTCGAGGTCCGGTGCGGCGTCGAGCCCGGCGCGGGTGCGCAGGTCGGCCAAGGGCCCCCGCGCGGTCTCGATCCGCGCCAGGAGGCGGTCGGCCTCGATCCGCTGCGCGGCGAGGCGCTGCTCGGCCTCGATCAGGCTCTCCACCTCGGCGAGCCAGGCCGCCATCTCGGCCGGCGGTCCGGGCACGAGGCCGGCGGGCCGCCAGGCCTCGCGCCACGCCGCCTCGCCCGCCGCGATCTCCGCCGCGAGACCGGCGAGGACGCCGTCGGCCTGCGCGGCCTCCGCCTCCTCGGCGGCGAGCCGCTCCAGGTCGGCCGCGTGGGCGGCGACCCGGGCCGCGTCGGAGGCCCGCTCGTCCGCGACGCGGTCGGCCTCGAGGAGCGCCCGCTCGAAGGCCGCGATCCCGGCGATGGCGGCCGGCCGGCCGGCCGCGAGAGCCTCGCGCAGCGGCGCGAGCGCCGCGTCCCGCGCTGCCCGCAGGGCTTCGAGGCGCTCCCGGGTGGCGACGGGCCGGCCGGCCTCGCGCTCCCGCAGGCGCGCGCGGGTGGCCGCGACCTGGCGCCGGGCCGCGTCGCACCGGTCGGCCGCCCGCTCGTGCTCGCGGGTCTTGGCCTCGAGGCGCTGACGGTAGCGCGCCACCGTGTCGGGGGCGGGCAGGGGCGTCCGGACAAGGGCGGCGAGGTCGGCGACCGGCGGCGACAGCCGCTCGGCCTGGTTGCGCAGGAGCGCCGCCTCCCGGCGGATCGCGCCCTCGAGGGTGTCGCGGGCGGCGATCCACTCGTGCAGCCGGGCCAGGGGTTTCAGCGCCTCGCGGAGCGGGGTCGGGTCCCGGGCCGCGTCCGCCGCCTCCATCTCGCGGGCGAGGCGTTCCCGCTCGGCGCGGGCGGCGGCGAGGTCGCGGGCGATCTGCTCCTCGGCGGCCGCCAGGGTCCGACCGTCGCGGATCAGCCGCTCGGTCCGCGCCCGCGCGGCGTCCGGGGGCTGGCGGGCCTCGAGCGCGGCGAGGTCGGGCACGCCGATCCGGGCGCGCAGCCGCTCCAGATCCAGCCCGACCTTGTGGGCGTCGCCCTCGATGCGGGGCAGGTCGGTGCCACCCTTCTCGAACTCCCGAGTACCGCTGAACGCCGCCAGGATCTCGTCCGCCCGATGGGTCAGCCCCGGCTCGACCGGCACCGATTCGGCCTCGCCGCGGGCCCGGTCGCGCGCGGTTTCGGCCCGCTCCGCCTCGGCGTCCGCGGCGCGGCACGCGTCCAGGGCCGCCCCGAGGCGGGCGATCCAGGCGGAATCCGCGTCGACGAGGTCGGTCTCGGCGGCGATGCGCCGCTCCAGCGCGTCGATCTCGGCGATGATCGGGCGGACGCGCTTGAACCGTTCCAGCCGGGCGCGCGCGACCGCCCCGGCCTTCTGCTCGGACCGGAGCGCCTCGAGCTGCGCGGCCGCCGCGGCGATCTCGTCGTTCAGGGCGCGCCAGTCGCCGGCGCGCAGGCCCCGCTCGCGGATCGCCCGCCGGGCCGTCTCGTGGCGCTCCAGCGCCTGGTAGAAGGTCCGGTGCTTGGCCTGGCGCGGGGCGAAGATGGCGTCGGCCTCCGCGTCGAGCGTCGTCTGCAGCTCCGTGAGGCCGCGCAGGCCCGAGCCCGCCGCGAACAGGCTCGCGCCGACCTCGCCCTCCACGTCGACCATCTCGCGGCCCCCGGCCCGGAGGCTCGCCGCGTCGAGTCCGAAGGCCCGGCAGAACACCGTCCGGGACAGGCCGCCGAGGAACGGGGCCAGCGCGTCGTCGGCGAGCGGCGCGTCGTCGGCGTCGATGAGGGTGCGGCTGTTGCCCTTCCGGCGGCGGAAGGACAGCCGGCGTCCGTCGGCGGCGGCGATCTCCGCGCCGAGGCGCAGCTGCGGCATGTCGTGCAGGAAGGCGTAGGGCGTCGTCTTCCCGAAGCCGAACAGCAGGTCGGTGACCGCCGCCAGCGCGGTGCTCTTGCCGGCCTCGTTGGCGCCCAGCACCACGTGCAGGCGCGCGTCGGGCCGGAACGCGACGGTGCGGTCCGTGAAGGCGCCGTAGCGCTCCAAGGCGAGGCGGATCAGGCGCATCGGGGGTCCATGGGCGCGCGCCTCAGCAGTGCCGGCCGCCGAGGCGTCCGAGGACGAGGGCCTCGGCCTCGGCGCAGAGCGCGTCGAACTCCGCGTCGAGGTCGGCCTCGGCGGCGGCCGTCCCCGGCATCCGGCCGCCGATCTCGGCCAGCGCCGCCTTCGCCCGGGCGCGGAACTCGGGGTCGCGGTCGAGGTCGGCGAGCAGGGCCGCGGGGTCGATGGCGGCGCCGGTCGGCTCCGCCGCGGCGCGCGGGCGGCGGGTCTCGATCTTCAGGCGCTCCAGCCAGATGTCCTCGTGCAGCCGGTGCGCGGCCGCCTGGATCTCGGCCGTCAGGGACTCGCGATCGGCCGCGAGGGCGTCGTGGGCCCGGGTCGTCCCGGCGAGGTGGACGCGGACCAGGAGCAGCCGGCGCGCCGCGATCCCGGCCAGGGGCCTCAGCGCCGCCTCGACGGCCTCGACGGCGCCGCGCGCGTCGGCCACCGCCGCGAGGTCGACCGTGATCTGCTCGAATCGCGCCCGGTCGAGGGGCAGGCGGCTGACGCCGGTCACCCGCCCGTCGGCGACGTCGACCACGACGGCGCCCTTCTCGCCGCACTCGCGCACGCTCCGGCCCTGGAGATTGCCGGGGAACACGATCCAGGGATCCCGGGACAGCTCCGCGTACTCGTGGATGTGGCCCAGCGCCCAGTACTCGTAGCCCCGGGCCGCGAGGTCGGCGACCGAGCAGGGGGCGTAGGTCTCGTGGGCGGCGTGGCCGGTGCAGGAGGTGTGCAGGACCCCGAGGTTGAACCAGCCCGGCACGGCGGCCGGGTAGGTGAGCGCGAGGTTCTCCTCCACGGCCCGGCCCTGGAAGCTGCGGCCGTGGACCGCGACGCGGAGCGCGTCGAGGCGCAGGGTGCCGGCGCGGGCGGTCGGGAAGACGTGGACGGAGGCCGGCAGCGTGATCGAGCGCGTGATGACGCTCTCGGCGTCGTGGTTGCCGCGCACGAGGATCGTCGGGATGCCGGCGCGGTCGAGGCGCGCGACCTGCCGGGCGAAGAACAGGCCGATCGTGGTGTCGGCCCAGTCGCCGTCGTAGACGTCACCCGCGACAACGACGAAGGCGACCGACCGCTCGATCGCCTGGGTCACCAGATCCTCGAAGGCCTGCCGGCTCGCCGCGGCGAGGCGCCGGGCCAGTTCCGCGTCGCGCGCGGCGAGGCCCGACAGCGGGCTGCCGAGATGCAGGTCGGCGGCATGGATGAAGCTGAACGCCGTCATGGCCTCCGGACGGGATCGGTGGGATGGCGGTGCGCGGCGATCCGCGGAGCGGCCGGCGTCGCCATGCCGGCTCTTAGGCCGCCGACCGGGTCCGCCTCAAGCGGCGCCCGGCGATGGGCTGTGGGGCGCCCAGGTCGGACCGCGCCCGGGCCCGGCGCGAAAGCGGTCGAACGTCCCGGCTCCGGGCGCGTTAGAGCGTGGCGGTGGCGGGAGCGCCGCGCGTTGAGGTACGAGACCGGCCCGATGAATCCTGCTGCACGCCCGGCCCGCTCCACCCCCGCACCGTCGCCCGTCACGCCGATCCGCCCCGCCGAGCGGCCGCACCAGCCCTTCAAGATCGTGAGCTGGAACCTGCTGCGGCGCACCGGCGCGGCGGTGGACGACGTCGCCGCCCTCGTGGCGCAGGAGAAGCCCGACCTGCTGCTGATGCAGGAGGCGACGCGCGCCATCGGCTTCCTGCTGGACCGGATCGGCGGCCACTACGCCTGGGCGCCCCTGCCGGGCCGGATCCACGGGCTCGCCATGTGGAGCCCGAAGCCCTGGGCGGCGCCGCCCCGGGTCATCGCGCTCCCCTCCGGCGCCCTCGTGCACCGGGTCTGCCAGATCCTCGATCTCGGCGAATTCGGCGTGGCCAACGTCCACCTGTCGCACGGACAGATGCTGAACCGGCGCCAGCTGCGGCGCATCGTCGGCGAGCTGCCGCCGCGAGCGGCTGTGCTCGGCGACTACAACATCGTCGGCCCGGCGCTGATCCCGGGCTTCCGCGACGTCGGACCGCGGCAATCGACCCACGCGATGGTCGAGGTGCTGCCGCTGCGGCTCGACCGCTGCCTCGCCCGCGGGCTCGTCTGCCACGCGCACGCGGTGCTGCCGCGGGGACGCTCCGATCACCGGCCGATTGTCGTCCATCTCGGCCCGGCGCCGGAGGCGCACGCCCCCGCCCGGTTCAAAGGTATGGCAGCAGCAGTCGCACGCCTGCGTCGCGCAGACGGATCGGCAGGCCGCGCGCGGCGAGATCCTCCCGGCTGAGCCGCGCCTCCATCTTGCCGCGCATGAACCGGTCGAGGTCGGCGGCGAGGTCGGCGTCGATGATCTCGACGTTCAGCTCGAAATTGAGCCGGAAGCTGCGCATGTCCCAGTTGGCGCTGCCGACGAAGCACCAGATGTCGTCGACCACCATCGCCTTGGAATGGTCGAAGGGCGGCTCGTCGAGCCAGACGTTCACGCCAGCCCGCAGCAGCGGGTCGAGATGCGCCCGGGTCGCCCAGTCGATGTAGGGATGGTCGCTGACCCGCGGGATGATCACGTCGACGGTGATGCCCCGGGTCGCGGCCTGGGCGAGCGCGCCGGTCACCAGCTCGTCGGGAAGGAAGTAGGGCGTCACGAAGCGCACCGACCGGCGCGCGCAGGCGAGCGCCTGGAGGATGACCTGCTCGATCTTCTCGACGTCCGCGTCCGGGCCGGAGGTCACCGCCCGGGCGACGCTCGGTCCGCAGGGCTCGAGGTCGACGAACCACGGGGGGCCGTCGAGGATCTCGCCGTCCACGAAGGCCCAGTCGGCCGCGAACGCGGCGGCGAGTTGCTCGACCACGGGGCCGGTCAGGCGGAAATGCGTGTCCCGGATCGGGTGCTCGGGCTTCAGGGCGACGCGGTTCGGGTGCGAGATGTTGAGACCGCCCGTGAAGGCGATCCGCCCGTCGACGATCAGCAGCTTCTTGTGCGAGCGCAGATTGAGGAACGGCATCCGCCAGGGGAGGGCGGAGTGCATGAACAGGGCGGCCGGCACCCCGGCGGCCGTCAGGCGGTGGTAGACCGGCGCGCGGAAATAGCCGCCGCCGATCCCGTCGATGATGACGCGGACCTGCACGCCCCGGGCCTTCGCCTCCACGAGGGCGTCGCAGAATTCGCGGCCGGTGGCGTCGTCCCGGAAGATGTAGCTCGACAGGCCGATGCTGGACCGCGCCTCGCGAATCGCCGCCAGCATCTGCGGATAGCCGGCGTCGCCGTTGCGGAACATCTGCACGGTGTTGCCCGCGAAGGCCGGCAGGCTCGTGATCCGCCGGATCGCCCGGTCGAGGGGCCAGAGCGCCTCCGGCACCACGGCGTCGTCGGTGTCGGGCAGCTGCGTCGCGTCGGACGGCTTGGTCCGCAGCCGCCGCGCGCGGCGCGAGACCCGGTTGATGCCGAAGGTCAGGTACAGGGCGGTCCCGAAGATTGGCGACAGCCACGCGAGCCCGATCCAGCCCACCGCCACGCTGACCCGGCGCTTGCGCAGCAGGGCGTGCAGGGTGACGCCGATCGCCAGCGCGAAGCCGATCAGGGCCTCGACATCCGACCGCATCAGGGCGGTCGACTGGACCCAGCGGGTGATCGCGTTTTCCAAGGTGAGGCTATCCGGGTTCGCGTCGGGAGGCGCCGGATCGACCTGTAGCGCATGCGGCGGGCGGATTAATCCGCCGGCTTGGCCGGATGCGCAATGGGCGCGGCGGCCGCGGCGGCCGCGGGCCGCTCGCAGCGATAGGGTCCGCTGCCGTCGAGGGCCCCGTACAGGACCCGGCCGCCGGAGGCGATGCAGCGCGCCTTGGCCTCGGCATAGGGCCGGTGGAAGCTCCAGATGGTGATCATCGGCCCGATCGTCGCGAGGCAGACGCCGCCGAAGATCACGGCGGCGGCCCAGGTGGCGCCGTTGCGGTTCGGCCGCGGGGGCCGCGGCGGCGGCATCGTGCCGTAGAAGGACAGCGTCAGACCGAGCAGGTCGAGGGTGCTCATCAGCCGTTCCGCGTGGCGGCGCCGAGCCCGGCAGGGTCGGACAGGCCCCTCATCCTAGGGCAGGGCGGCGCCATAACCTATGCGCGTCGCGCCGGAGGGCCTGCGTCGTATCGCGCCAGTGCGCGGACCGGGATGCCGGCTCACTGCTCCCAGCGGGGCGGCCGCTTGCCCAGGAACGCGTCGATCCCCTCCTGCGCGTCGGCCATCATCATGTTCCGGGTCATGACCTCGGCGGTGTAGCCGTAGGCGCCCTCCAGGCCCATCTCGATCTGCCGGCCGAACGCCTCCTTGCCGATCGCCAGGACGCGCCGGGCCTTCCCGGCGATCCGGGCCGCCAGGGCGCCCACCGCCGCGTCGAGCTCCGGCTCCGGCACGACGCGGTTGACCAACCCGATCCGCAGCGCCTCCCCGGCGTCGATCGGCTCGCCGACCAGCAGCATCTCCAGGGCGGCCTTGCGCGATACGGCGCGTGACAGGGCGACCATCGGGGTCGAGCAGAACAGGCCGATCTGCACCCCCGGCGTGGCGAAGCGGGCGGTCTCGGCGCACACGGCGAGATCGCAGGTGGCCACGAGTTGGCACCCAGCGGCGGTGGCGATCCCGTGGACGCGGGCGATTACCGGCTGCGGAAGGCGCGTGAGGCTCAGCATCAGCCGGGCGCAGGTGCGGAACACCGCCTCGGTCGCCGCGCGGGACGGATCGGCGCGCATCTCCTTGAGATCGTGCCCGGCGCAGAAGGCGGGGCCCGCCCCCTGCAGGATCACCACCCGCACGGACGGATCCGCGCGGATCGCATCGAGCTGCTCCTGGAGCGCGCCCATCAGGGCCATCGACAGGGCGTTGCGGGCCTGCGGCCGGTTCAGCGTCAGCGTCGCGACCCCGTCGGCATCGCTGCGCAACAGCACCGGCGCCTCCGGGCTGGCGGCGTGGGCCGTGGCAAGGGCTGCGGTCATGGCGGCGTCTCCCGGCGCCGGCCTCCCTGGCACGGGGCCGGTCGCGTCGCCGGACGGTAGCACGCAGGGTTCAGGTCCGCGACGGTGCCGCGGCCCGCGATCCGCGATGCGGCGGTTGTCAGGCGTGCTCGGCCAGGGCGAGGTCGAGGCTCGCGTAGTCGGCGCCCGGACCGTTCCACCACACCGCCGGATAGGCGGTGAGCCGGCCCATCACGCCGGCATAGGCGTCGGCGAGCGCGGTATCGACGACGGCCAGCCCGGCGCCCGACTGCGCGAGGCTTTCCGCCAGCGCCTGGTCGCGGCCGGCGCAGTCGAGGCAGACGACGCGCAGGCCGAGGCGGGTGAGGCCGAGGCGCATAGCCTCGACCTGCCCGAGATCCTGCACCAGGAGCGCCACGGCCTGCCCGGCCCGCAGGCCCTCGCCCCAGGCCCAGCGCGAGACGCGGTGCGGACAGACCGCCGCGACCGGCACCGCCGGCGCGCCGCGCCGCTCCGCGCTGGCGGCTCCTTGCGCGCCCGGCCGGGCGCGCCGGTCGGCGTCGCGAGCCGGGAGTGGGATGGAGGCCGCCGGGTGATGGACGCCGTACATGCGATGCGGACCGCCTGAATCTGGACACACTGCAGGTCCTGGCGTGACGCGAGCAGGTTAACACTCTCTCTCACCCGGGCGTTCCGTCGAGAAACGACCGTCTTTTCGTCGACGCGCGGGCCGGCGACTGGACTTATGGCGAACGGGCCGTGAACCGGGACGGGTGAATTGCCGACATCTCGGGTCGCATCTTCGGTCGCATTGGCGCGCGCGCGGGTCCGGCCTATGTCCCGCCCGCCAGAGGCGGCCCGCGAGAGGCCGCCCCCGATCGAGGAACCGCCGCGCATGCGCCCCACTACGACCCGGATCACACTCCTCGCCGCCGTCACGCTCGCGGCCCTGCCGGCGCAGGCGCAGATCCGGAACGCCCCGTCGCCGCGGGCCCTGGAATTCGCCGCCTACATCTTCGCGGCCTCGAACGTCTGCGGCTACCGGATCGGCAGCGACCAGTTCGAGGCCCTGCTGGCGAAGCAGAACGTGCAGATCGGCGACGTCCAGCCGCGCGGACCGTTCGGCAACCGGGTGCAGACCATGTTCACGCTGATGTCGAACCAGATGGCGCAGAACCGCGACCAGGCCTGCCTCGCGGTGGCCGGCGAGTACGGGCCCGAGGGCACGGTGGCCAAGAACGTGCTCCTGCCCGCCGGCCAGGACCCCGCCGCGCCGGCGAAGCCCGCCGAGCCCGCCAAGCCGCAATAGCCCATTCGCGGGATCGCCGCCGGCCTCAGCCGAGGCGCCAGTCGATCGGCGGGCGCCCGTTCGCGGCGAGCCAGCGGTTGGCCCGGCCGAACGGGTCGGAGCCGGGAAAATCCCGGGCCCGGTTGAGCGGCGAGGGGTGTCCGCTCTCGAACACGCCGTGGCGGGTCGCGTCGATGAGCGCGGCCCTGGCCCGCGCCTGGGCGCCCCAGAGCAGGAACACGGCGGGCTCCGCGCGGGCCGAGACGGCGCTCACGGCCTGATCGGTCAGCGGGGCCCAGCCGTAGCGCAGGTGCGCCCCGGCCTTGCCGGCCTCGACCGTGAGCGCGCTGTTGAGCAGGAGCACGCCCTGCCGCGCCCAGGGCGTCAGGTCGCCGCCGGCGGCGCGGTCGGATCCCGCCTCCGCCAGGATCACCTTCAGCGAGGCGGGCAGGCGACCGGAGCCGACGAACGAGAAGGCGAGGCCGTTGGCGTCGCCCGGTGTCGGGTAGGGGTCCTGCCCGAGAATCACGGCCCGCACGTCCTGCAGCGGGGTCTCGGCCAAGGCGCGGAAGATCCGGTCCGGTGCCGGCAGGACGCGGGCGCCCGCGGCGATTCGGGCATCGACCCGCGCCGCCACGGCGTCGGCCTCCCCGCCGGCGAAGAACGGCAGGCTCAGCCAGGGCGAACCGGAGGCGCGGAAGGCCGTGAGGGCGTCGGCGACGGGTGTGGTGGCCATGGTCTCTCGCGATCGGTTTCCACGCCGAGATAGGAGGCGGACGCGCACCGTCATCGGCGCGGCGGTTGCGGCCGGGAGCCGCCCGTGTTTAGGGACGGGGGTCGAGCGCGCGGCCTGTCGCGGTGCGGCATGTCGCGTCCGCCCTTCGCCGGGCGGCTTCGCACCCTACATGGAAGCGCACCCGACGGGGTTTAAGCGCCGGCCAAGCCGAGGCGTACCAGGGCGTACGCGCCGGCCGCCGGATATCGGAAGCCAGAGGAAGGATCTCGGCGCGCGGCGCCGGAACGCTGCCATGAACGAACGCGTCGAACCCGCCGCGCTGGCGAATGGCCGGCCCCTCGCACCGCTGCAGCCCGCGGCGAACACCCTTCCGGCCGACCACCCGAAGGTGGCCTGGGGCCGCGTCGGCGTGCTCCTGATGAATCTCGGGACACCCGAGGGCACGTCCTACTGGCCGATGCGCCGGTATCTCAAGGAGTTCCTGTCGGACCGCCGGGTGATCGAGGTGCCGCGGCTGATCTGGTGGCCGCTCCTCAACCTGATCATCCTGACGAAGCGCCCCGGGCCGAAGGGCCGCGACTACGCCAGCGTCTGGAACAACGCGCTCAACGAGGGGCCGCTGAAGACGATCACGCGCGGCCAGAGCGAGCGCCTCCAGGCGGCCATGGGCGAGTCGGTGGTCGTCGACTGGGCGATGCGCTACGGCAAGCCCGAGGTCGCCGGCCGGATCCAGGCGCTGCTCGACCAGGGCTGCGACCGGATCCTGCTGGTGCCGCTCTACCCGCAATACGCCGCCGCGACCTCGGCCACGGCCTGCGATCAGGCCTTCCGGGCGCTGATGGACATGCGCTGGCAGCCCACGGTGCGGGTCTCGCCGCCCTATCACGACGACCCGGTCTACATCGCCGCCATGGCCGATTCGATCCGCGAGGGCCTAGCCAAGCTCGACTTCGAGCCGGAGGTGATCCTCACCTCGTTCCACGGCGTGCCGCGGAGCTACCTGCTCAAGGGCGACCCGTACCATTGTCAGTGCCACAAGACCGGGCGCCTGATCCGCGAGGCGCTCGGCCTGTCTCCGGAGAAGATGCGGGTCACCTTCCAGTCGCGCTTCGGCAACGAGGAGTGGCTGAAGCCCTACACCGACGAGACGGTGATGGAACTCGCGAAGTCGGGCGTGAAGCGGATGGCGATCGTCGCCCCGGGCTTCACGGCGGACTGCCTGGAAACCCTCGAGGAGCTCGACGGCGAGAACCGGCACTATTTCGAGGAGAACGGCGGCGAGCGCTTCGCCTACATCCCCTGCCTGAACGACAGCGACCTCGGCATGCGGGTGATCGAGCACGTCGTGCGCCGCGAGCTCCAGGGCTGGATCTGAGATCCCGGCCGGGATGCCGCTTGCGGCGCGGCCCGGCCCGCCTATTATTTTCCTAAGCCGAACGGGCCCATCGGTTCGGCGCGGGAGGATCACATGGCGTTCTTCATCGGCATCGCGTGTCCGTGGCTGCTGATCGCGGTGCTCGACAGGATCGCCGAGGGGCGCCGCGGCGCCGAACTCTCGGCCCTCGGCATCACGCCCCAGCCGGCCCCGGCGCGATCCAGCTACCTCGTCCCGGATCGGCCGTACTGACGACGGGGCGCGGCCCCGCGGGGCCGCGCCTGTCAGCCTTGAACCGTCACTTCTTCGGTTCGGGCGCGGTCTGAGCCGCCGGCGGCGCGTCGGCGCGGTCGATCTTGGCCTCCGAGCGGAGCTTCAGGATCATGTCCTGCTGCGCCTTGCGGATCAGGTGCTGGTCGATCTGCTCCTTGAGCTCGTCGAAGGTCGGCTGCGGCTTGGTCCGCTTCTCCTCGACCTTGATCACGTGCCAGCCGAACTGGGTCTTGATCGGGTCGGAGACCTGGCCGGGCTTCATCGCGAAGGCGGCGTTGGCGAAGTCGGGCACCATCCGCTCCTTGGTGAACCAGCCGAGATCGCCGCCCTCGGCCTTCGAGCCCGGGTCCTTGGACGCCTCGGCGGCGACCTTGGCGAAGTCCTCGCCGCCCTTGATGCGCGCGGCGATCTTCTTCGCCTCGGCCTCGTTGTCGACCAGGATGTGGCGCGCGTGCACCTCCTCCTCGGGCTTCATCAGCTTGACGGTCTGATCGTAGATCGCGTGCTCCGCCTCGGGCGTGACCGCGCGCTTGGCCTCCTGCTCCAGGTAGTCGTCGAGCAGGAGCTTGTCGCGGAAGTAGGCGAGCTTGCGCTTGAACTCGGGCGTGTCGCCGACCTTGGCGGCCTCGGCGGCCTGCGCGCCGACGCGGAGGTCGACCATGTAGTCGACGAGCAGGCTCTTCTTCTGGGCCTCGTCGACGCCGGGCAGTGACAGGGCCGGGTCATCGGCCGCGATGGCGAGGTCGCCCTGCGTGATCGGCTTGCCGTTCACGCTCGCCACGACCGCGTCGGCGCTCGGCGCCGCGGCCGGCGCGGCGGGCGAGGCGGCGGCCGGCGTGTTGGCGGCCGGCGTGGGGGCCTTCTGGGGTGCCTGGGCCAGCGCCAGTCCCGGCATCGCGACCATGACGGCGAGCGCGCTGACGCGCCGGAGAAGGGCGGTGTTCGGCATACGGGCGAAGTCCTCGGCTCACGTCTCGGCGCCGCGCCGGATCGGCCGGGCGTCGCGCCGCGGCACAGGTGGCCCGCGTCGGGCGAGAAGGCAAGCGCGGCCATTTCACCGGTGCCGGAACCGTGACCGTACCGGCATGCGTTGAGGGCTGCCCCTTCCAGGTGCGCCGGGCGATGTTTACCTCTATAAGCCCGGCCAACTCCGTCCAGGCCGGCCCGCCACGCTTACCCGTGGGCGGGCTCGCGCGTCCGCAGGTCTATGATGCTCGGCTCCATCGCCAAGAAGATTTTCGGCTCCTCGAACGACCGCCGCGTCAAGGGCTACCGCCCGCGCGTCGCGCAGATCAATGCGCTGGAACCGGAGATCCAGGCCCTCTCGGACGAGGCCCTGCGCGCCCGCACCGACATGCTGAAGGCCGAACTCGCCAACGGCAAGAGCCTCGACGACATCCTCGTGCCGGCCTTCGCTACGGTGCGCGAGGCGGCCAAGCGCGTCTTCGGCCAGCGCCACTTCGACGTGCAGCTCATCGGCGGCATGGTGCTCCACGAGGGCGGCATCGCCGAGATGAAGACCGGCGAGGGCAAGACCCTGGTGGCGACGCTGCCGGTCTACCTCAACGCCCTGGAGGGCAAGGGCGTCCACGTCGTCACCGTGAACGACTACCTCGCCTCGCGCGACGCCGAGTGGATGGGTCAGGTCTACCGGTTCCTGGGCCTCTCCGTCGGCACGATCGTGCACGGGCTCGACGATGCGCAGCGCAAGGAGGCCTACGCCTGCGACATCACCTACGGCACCAACAACGAGTACGGCTTCGACTACCTGCGCGACAACATGAAGTACGAGCTGTCCCAGCTGGCACAGCGCGGGCACAACTTCGCGATCGTCGACGAGGTCGATTCGATCCTGATCGACGAGGCACGCACGCCGCTGATCATCTCAGGGCCGGTGGATGACCGGTCGGAACTCTACGTGGCGGTCGACGCGCTGATGCCGCGCCTGCGCAAGGAGTTCTACGACCTCGACGAGAAGCAGCGCACGGTCTCGCTGACCGAGGAGGGCAACGAGTTCATCGAGGAGGCGATGCGCGAGGCCGGCCTCCTGAAGGAGGGCGACCTCTACGACGCCCACAACGTCACGCTGGTCCACCACGTGAACCAGGCCCTGCGCGCCCACACGCTGTTCACCCGCGACAAGGACTACATCGTCAAGAACGACGAAGTGGTGATCATCGACGAGTTCACGGGCCGCATGATGCAGGGCCGGCGCTACTCGGAAGGCCTGCACCAGGCGCTGGAGGCCAAGGAGCGGGTCACGATTCAGCCCGAGAACCAGACGCTCGCCTCGATCACCTTCCAGAACTACTTCCGCCTCTACAAGAAGCTCGCCGGCATGACCGGAACCGCCTCGACCGAGGCCGACGAGTTCGCCGAGATCTACAAACTCGACGTGGTCGACATCCCGACCAACAAGGAAGTCGAGCGCGTCGACGAGGACGACGAGGTCTACCGGACCGTCGGCGAGAAGTACGAGGGCATCATCGCCGAGATCGACAAGGCGCATGCGCGCCACCAGCCGATCCTGGTCGGCACCGGCTCGATCGAGAAGTCGGAGCACCTCGCCGAGATGCTCAAGAAGGCCGGCTACAGCCTGCTCGACTACTCCGACCCGAACGCGCTGACCGACGTCTACGCCGCCGCCCGCGAGGGCCGGGTGACCAAGCGCTTCGCCGTGCTCAACGCCCGCTTCCACGAGCAGGAGGCCTACATCGTGGCCGAGGCCGGCGTGCCGGGCGCGATCACCATCGCCACCAACATGGCCGGCCGCGGCACCGACATCAAACTCGGCGGCAACCTCGAGATGCGGATCGAGAAGGAGCTGGGCCACCTCGCCGACGGTCCGGAGCGCGACGCCGCCATCGCGGCGATCAAGGCGGAGATCGCCGAGAACCGCACCAAGGTGCTGGCCTCGGGCGAGCCGGCCGATCCGGAGGCGGGCCGCAAGAAGGCGCTGCCCGGCGGCCTCTACATCATCGGCACCGAGCGTCACGAATCGCGGCGCATCGACAACCAGCTCCGCGGCCGCTCCGGGCGCCAGGGCGATCCCGGCCGCTCGAAGTTCTACCTGTCGCTTCAGGACGACCTGATGCGCATCTTCGGCTCCGACCGCATGGACGGGATGCTGCAGAAGCTCGGCCTGGAGCAGGGCGAGGCGATCATCCACCCCTGGATCAACAAGGCCATCGAGAAGGCGCAGCAGAAGGTCGAGGCGCGCAACTTCGACATGCGCAAGAACGTGCTCAAGTACGACAACGTCATGAACGACCAGCGCAAGGTCGTGTTCGAGCAGCGCCGCGACTTCATGGGCCAGGACAGCGTCCGCGAGACCGTGGACGAGATGCGCGAGGGCGTGATCGACGACCTCGTCGCCCGCCACATCCCGGAGAACGCCTACGCCGAGCAGTGGGACGTCGCCGGCCTGCGCGAGCAGGTGAAGGAGATCCTCAACCTCGACGTGCCGGTCGAGGACTGGGCCAAGGAAGAGGGCATCGCCGACGAGGAGATGCGCGAGCGCCTGCTCAAGGCGGCCGAGACCGCCTACGCCGAGCGGACCGAGAAGAACGGCGCCGAGGTCACGGCCTATATCGAGAAGCAGGTCCTCCTGCAGACGCTCGACCATCTCTGGCGCGAGCACCTAGTGACGCTGGACCACCTCCGGCAGGTGATCGGCTGGCGCGGCTTCGCCCAGCGGGACCCGCTGAACGAATACAAGTCCGAGGCTTTCGACCTGTTCAACGGTCTCGTGACCGCCCTGCGCGAGCAGGTGACCGCGCAGCTCTCGCGGGTCGAGATCATGATGCAGGAGCCGCAGGAGGAGTACCCGCCCGGCGGTCCGGCGCTGCCGCCGATGTTCGCCCAGCATCTCGACCCGGTCACCGGCGAGAACGAGATGGACTACGCCGGTCTCGGCTCGGGCAGCGACGGCGGCGGGGGACCGGCCTACGGCTTCGCCGCCCAGGGCCTCGCGGCGGACGGCGCCGTGCTGGAGCGCGACCCGACCGACGCCGCCACTTGGGGCCGCGTCGGCCGCAACGAGCCGTGCCCGTGCGGCTCGGGCAAGAAGTACAAGCACTGCCACGGCAGCCTCCAGGCCTGAGGCGGGGATGCCCGCGCGGGCGCTGTTCATCGCCGGGGCCGGGACCGAGATCGGCAAGACCTACGTCACCGCCGCCCTAACGCGCCGCCTGCGGGCTCAGGGCCGGACGGTGCGGACGGTGAAACCGCTCGCGAGCGGTGTCCCGCCGCTGAGCGATCCCGGCTTCGTCGAGAGCGACACCGCCCGGCTGCTGGACGCGCAGGGGCTCGCCCTGGACGAGGAGGCCGTGGAGGCCTGCTCGCCCTGGCGATTCGCGGCACCGCTCTCGCCGGATCAGGCCGCCGTGCTGGAGGGGCGCTCCCTGGACCTCGCCGACCTTGTCGGCTGGTGCCGGGCTGAGATCGCCTGCACCCAGGACATGCTGCTGATCGAGGGTGTCGGCGGGCTCATGAGCCCGGTCACGGAGGCCGCCACTGGCCTGGACTGGCTCCGCGCGCTTGGCGTCCCGGCGCTCCTCGTCTCGGGGAGCTATCTCGGGGCGATCAGCCACGCGCTCACGGCCTGCGAGACCCTGCGGCTCCACGATGTGTCGCTGCGCGCGGTGGTGGTCAGCGAGAGCCTGGGCGCGCCGGCGCCCGCCGCGACCGTGGCCGCGGCCATCGCCCGTCATGCCGGCGCGCCCGTATTCTGTCTGCGCCGTGGCGACGCCTGCCCGGAGGAGCTGACCGGCTCGATCTGAGCGCCGCGACAGCGTCGCTGGACGGCGCGGCCGTGGCCCCTAGCTTTACCGCCACGGCGTCGCGCCCGGCGCCCGGATGGTCGAGGCCGGGTGGCGCCGTGGGGGAATCCTGCGGTGAGCCAGACCCTTGCCCCGGCGGCGAGTCCCAGATCCGAGACCGGCGCGGTCGACGCGGAAGCGGCGCGTGACAGGCTCCGGCCGGCCCTCGTCTTCGGCGCGCTGGGTGTCGTGTACGGCGATATCGGCACGAGCCCGCTCTACGCGTTCAAGGAGGCCGTGAAGGCCGCGACCGCCGGCGGCGCCTCGGTTGCTGCGGCGGCCACCGGCGCGGTGTCGCTGATCCTGTGGTCGCTGATCCTGATCGTGTCGCTGAAATACGCGGTGCTGATCCTGCGCGCCGACAACCGGGGTGAGGGCGGCATCGTCGCCATGCTGGCGCTGCTCGGCGCCCGTCAGGCCCGGCCTGGCACGTGGAAGGCGCTGCTCCTGGTGGTCGGGCTGGTGGGCGCGGCGCTGCTCTACGGTGACGGCGCGATCACGCCGGCGATCTCGGTGCTCTCGGCGATCGAGGGCCTGAAGGTCGACGCGCCGTCACTCGGGCCGTACGTCGTGCCGATCACGCTGGTGATCCTGGTCGGTCTGTTCCTGGTCCAGCACAAGGGCGTCGCCGCCATCGGCCGGGTGTTCGGACCGGTCATGCTCGTCTGGTTCGTTGTCCTCGGGCTCCTCGGGATCGCCGGGATCGTCGCCAAGCCCGAGATTCTGGCGGCGGCCAACCCGTTCCGGGCCGTCGATTTCATGCTCCATGCCGGCTGGCACGTCAGCTTCGCGATGCTCGGCGCGGCCTTCCTGGCGGTGACCGGCGGCGAGGCGATGTACGCCGATCTCGGCCATTTCGGCGCCCTGCCGATCCGCATCGCGTGGTTCGCGCTGGTCCTGCCGGCGCTGGTGCTCAACTATTTCGGCCAGGGCGCCCTGCTGATCGCCGCGCCCGACGCCCTGGAGAACCCGTTCTTCCGCCTCAGCCCCGACTGGGGCCATCTGCCCCTGGTGGCGCTCGCCACGATGGCGACCATCATCGCCTCGCAGGCGATTATCTCGGGCGTGTTCTCCCTGACCCAGCAATCGGTCCAGCTCGGCTTCCTGCCGGCCATGCGCATCGTCCAGACGGCGCACGAGGAGCGCGGCCAGATCTACGTGCCGGCGGTGAACTGGCTGCTCGCCGTGGCGACCCTGACGGCCGTGGTGGTCTTCGGCTCCTCCGACGCCCTGGCCGGCGCCTACGGCATCGCGGTCTCGATGCTGATGGGCATCACCACGCTGCTCGCCGCGCTGATCGCGCTCCGCTGGGGCTACAACCCGATCCTGGTCTTCGCGGTCAACGGCTTCTTCCTCGCCATCGACCTCGTGTTCTTCGCCGCCAACAGCGTGAAGATCCTCGAGGGCGGCTGGTTTCCCCTGGTGCTCGCCGGGCTCGTCGCCGCGATGATGCTGACCTGGAAGAAGGGAAACGAGCTGGTCGAGGAGGCGAGGGCCGCCCTGCGCCTGCCGGAGGACGTCTTCCTCGGCGGTCTCCAGCACCGTGACCTGCTGCGGCTGCCGGGCACGGCCGCGTTCCTCTCGGCGGCCGAGCACGGCATCCCGCTGCATCTCTCGCGCTTCGTCGAGCGCAACCACGCCCTGATGGAGCGCATCCTGATCATCACGGCGCTCTACGAGGAGACGCCCACCGTCCCGCGGGACCGGCGCGCCCACGTGACGATCCTGGCGCCGGATTTCTACCGGGTGATCCTCCGCTACGGCTTCATGGAGGAGGCCTCGATCCCCGAGGGGCTGGCCTGCGCGGTGGAATCGCGCCACCTGCCGCCGCACGTCCTCGACGACATGACCGTCTTCGTCGGGCACGAGACGATCATCCCGCGACGGGACAAGCGGGGCATGGCGCCCTGGCGGGAGAACCTGTTCGCCTTCATGCAGCGCAACGCCGAGCGCACCGGCGCCTTCTTCGGCGTGCCGACCCGGCAGGTCGTCGAGGTCGGCACCGAGATTGAGATCTAGGCCCCGGCCCGAGACATTCCCGCAGCTCGGCAAGTCACCGCGGCGGCGCGGTCCAGAACAGGCGGAGTCGTGCGCAGAGATCGGAGCACCCGCCCGGCCGCGATGTGCCTCGATCTGATCCCGGCAATTGACGCCGCGCCCCTCCTGGACGCTGCGCCGGTCCGGACCTGTTTCCAGCGCCGGCTCACCGATGCACGGAAACTTGAGGCCGTTCCGCCGCTCCTCAGGGAACCGTAGCCTTCCGCCGTCGTTCCGCCCCGACGCAGGCGTCGCGCCCCCGGGGCGCGCGCCGGAATGGAGAGACAGCATGAACAGGGATCATCTCGAGGGCGGCGTTCGCCATCTGCGCGGCCGGATCAAGACGGCGGCGGGCGCGGTGCGCGGCCGGGCCGTCGACCAGCTCGACGGCGCCTACGATCAGGCCGCCGGCGCTGCCCAGTACGCCTACGGCGAGGCCCGGGATACGGTCCGCGACCTGCGCGACGGCGGCGAGCACCTCGTCGAGGAGGGGCGCGCCCGGTTCCGCGACGCCAGCGAGCGCGGGCACGCCCTGGCAGACGAGGCGCTCGAGCGCGGCCAGCACTACCGCGACCGCGCCGTGCGCCACGGGCGCACCCTCGCGGCGCGCGCGGACGAGAACCGCGGCACGACCCTCGCCCTGGTGGCCGCCGTCGCGTTCGGCCTCGGGTGGCTGGCGCGGCCGACCCGCTGAGCGGCGGACGGGACCTGATCCGGAGCGGGGCGGGCGTTCGCGCGGCCGCCCCGCCGATCAGAACGCATAAAGACATCTTTATGTCTTGATTGCTTCGTAGACCGCGCGGTGGTAGGGGGTTGCCCCGACCCGCAACGCGAACACGGAGCCATCGACTCATGGCCAAGGATTACATCGTCAAGGATATCGGGCTGGCCGATTACGGCCGGAAGGAGATCTCGATCGCCGAGACGGAGATGCCGGGCCTGATGGCGGTCCGCGAGGAGTACGGCGCTGCGCAGCCCCTGAAGGGCGCCAAGATCGCCGGCTCGCTCCACATGACGATCCAGACCGCCGTGCTGATCGAGACCCTGAAGGCGCTCGGCGCCGACATCCGCTGGGTCTCCTGCAACATCTACTCGACCCAGGACCACGCCGCCGCCGCCATCGCGGCCGCCGGCATCCCGGTCTTCGCCGTGAAGGGCGAGACCCTGGAGGAGTACTGGGACTACACCTCGCGCCTGTTCGACTGGCACGACGGCGGCATGCCGAACATGATCCTCGACGACGGCGGCGACGCGACCATGTTCGTCCATCTCGGCCTGCGTGCCGAGAACGGCGACACCGCGTTCCTCGACAAGCCGGAGAGCGAGGAGGAGGAGGTCTTCTTCGCGCTCCTCAAGCGCAAGCTCGCCGAGAAGCCGAAGGGCTGGTTCGCCGGTCTCGCCGACAGCATCAAGGGCGTCTCCGAGGAGACCACCACGGGCGTCCACCGCCTCTACGTGCTGGCCAAGGAGGGCAAGCTGCTCTTCCCGGCGATCAACGTGAACGACTCGGTCACCAAGTCGAAGTTCGACAACCTGTACGGCTGCAAGGAGTCGCTGGTCGACGGCATCCGCCGCGGCACCGACGTGATGATGGCCGGCAAGGTCGCGATGGTCGCGGGCTTCGGCGACGTGGGCAAGGGTTCGGCCGCGTCCCTGCGCAACGCCGGCTGCCGCGTGCTCGTGTCGGAGATCGACCCGATCTGCGCGCTCCAGGCCGCCATGGAGGGCTACGAGGTCGTGACCATGGAGGATGCGGCCCCGCGCGCCGACATCTTCGTCACCGCCACGGGCAACAAGGACATCATCACCATCGACCACATGCGGGCGATGAAGGACCGGGCGATCGTCTGCAACATCGGCCACTTCGACAACGAGATTCAGGTCGCCGGCCTGAAGAACCTCAAGTGGTCGAACATCAAGCCGCAGGTGGACGAGATCACCTTCGCGGACGGCCACCGCATCATCCTCCTGTCGGAGGGTCGCTTGGTGAACCTCGGCAACGCCACCGGTCACCCGTCCTTCGTGATGTCGGCCTCGTTCACCAACCAGACGCTGGCCCAGATCGAGCTCTGGTCCAACCCGGGCAAGTACCAGAAGCAGGTCTACACCCTGCCGAAGACTCTCGACGAGAAGGTCGCCGCCCTGCATCTGGAGAAGATCGGCGTGAAGCTCTCGAAGCTCCGCCCCGATCAGGCCGCCTATATCGGCGTCTCCGAGAGCGGCCCGTTCAAGCCCGAGCACTACCGCTACTGAGCCGGCATCATCGGTTGCGCGGACGGCCTCGTTTCCGGGGCCGGCACCGTGCCGCCGCGATCCGGCGGCGCGGCCCGGTGGAGAGATTTGGAGGCCCGGCGCGCTGCGCCGGGCCTTCTCGTTTGTCAAGCGCAGACGGCCGAATCGAACTGTGTCTTCTGTGTGTCGTTAACGGCTGATTATGCCGACTTTGCCCAAAGCCACGCTTCGTTCCCCTTCCGGGGCGATTCCGCCGCACCTAGAGTGCGGGCGAATCTTAGATCGATGGGGCTGCGGCGGTTCGGGAGAATCGCCGCGGGAACGGTGCCTTCTGCGCCGCGCGGCGACGCGCGCCGGTCGGACAGCCATCGGGTACGGGGGCGGGGCAAACCATGGGTGTCGGTCGTGCGACACACGTTCGGATCGGCGTGGGCGCGCTCGCGCTGACGACGGCGAGCGCGGCCTTCGCCGAGCTGCCGGAGGCCGCCGCCGCGCATCCCGCGCGGGAGATCCACAGCGTGGCCGCCCTGGCGATCTTCGGCGGCCTCGTCGCCTTCGCGGTGATCCTGTCGCTCCTCCACCTCTACGAGCGCGGCCGGTGGACCCGCCGCGAGCGCGAGCTCGCCGCGACCCTCGACGTCCTGCGCGGCGCCCATGACCGGGCCGAGATGCTCCTCAACGCCGAGCGGCAGATCATCGTCACCTGGGATCATCGCAGCGAGCCGGTGGTCGAGGGCGACATCAGCCTCGCGATCCACGGCGAGCGGCCGACCTCCGGCTATGCCCGCCGCGTCCTGGCCTTCGGCACGTGGCTCGTCGCCGCGGACGCGGCCGCCGTCGAGACCGCCGTGGAGACCCTGCGGGTGCGCGGCACCAGCTTCGCGCTGAGCCTGCGGACCCAGACCGGCCGCAACATCGAGGCCCACGGGCAGGCCGTGGCGGGGCGGGCGCTCCTGCGCCTGCGCGAGACCAGCCAGGAGCGCTGCGAGATCGCCGACCTGCGCGCGACACTGGACGAGACCCGCCGGGGACTCTCGGCCCTGTCGGGGCTCCTCGACGCGATCCCCCAGCCGGTCTGGCGGCGCAACCGCGACGGTGGCCTGAGCTGGATCAACGCCGCCTACGTGGCGGCGGTCGAGGCGGAGAGCCGCGAGGCCGCCCTCGATGCCGGCCTGGAGCTGTTCGACCGGCCGGCCCGCGAGACGATCGCCCGCGAGGAGGCGGCCCGGTTCGCCGGCCTGACCCGGAGCGTCCCGCGCCTCTCGGCCATCGTGGCCGGGAACCGGCGGATGCTCGACGTATTCGAGACCGGGCTGGAGACCGGCCGCGTCGGCATCGCCATCGACGTGTCGGAACTCGAGAGCGTCCGCGCCGACCTGCAGCGGCAGATGAACGCCAACGTGCGGACCCTGGACCAGCTGCCGACCGCGGTCGCGATGTTCGACGTGTCGCAGCGGCTGATCTTCCACAACGCCGCCTACCGGCAGCTCTGGGATCTCGATCAGGCCTTCCTCGACGGGCGTCCCTCCGACGGCGAGATCCTCGACCACCTGCGGGCGGAGCGGAAGCTCGAGGAGCACGCGGATTTCCGCGGCTGGAAGCAGGGCGTGCTGTCCGCCTACCGGGCCGCGGAGGCGAACCAGACCTGGTGGTACCTGCCCGACGGCCGAACCCTGCGCGTGGTCGCGGACCCGAACCCGCAGGGCGGCCTGACCTACCTGTTCGACGACGTCTCCGACCGCCTGAACGCCGAGTCCCGCTACAACGCCCTGCGCCGCCTGCAGGCCGAGACCCTGGACACGCTGGCCGAGCCGGTGGCCGTGTTCGGCGCGGACGGGCGCCTGTCCCTCGCCAACCGGGCCTTCTTCACCGTGTGGCGGCTCGACCCGGAGATGATCGAGGAGCGCCCGCACGTGGACGCGGTGATCGCCGCCTGCCGGGCGCTCGCCCCCGTCGAGGAGCCGTGGCTCGACATCCGCGACGCGGTGGTCGGCCTCGAATCGCGCACGGCCCGGACGTGCCGCCTCGAGGTGGTCGACGGCACCGTGCTCGACTGCGCCGCGCAGCCGCTCCCGGAGGGCGCGACGCTCCTGACCCTGATCGACGTCACGGCGAGTGTGAACGTCGAGCGGGCGCTCACCGAGAAGAACGATGCCCTGGAGAAGGCCGCGCAGCTGCGCGACACCTTCGTGCACCACGTCTCCTACGAGCTGCGCTCCCCGCTCACCAACATCATCGGCTTCACCCAGCTTCTCGGCGACGAGACCGTCGGCGCGCTCAACGAGCGCCAGCGCGAGTATTCCGACCACATCATGCGCTCCTCGGCGGCGCTGCTCGTCATCATCAACGACATCCTCGACCTCGCCTCGATCGACGCCGGCTCGCTGGAGCTGCAGCGGGAGGAGGTTGACGTCCAGGCCACCGTCGAGGCCGCCGTCCGCGGCATCGAGGACCGGCTCGCCGAATCGCACATCACCCTCGCCCTCGACGTGCCGGAGGATATCGGCAGCGTCCACGCCGACGGGAAGCGGGTGCGCCAGATCCTGTTCAACCTGCTCTCGAACGCCGTCGGCTTCTCGGATGCCGGCCAGCGCGTGGAGGTCCACGCCCGCCGGACCGCGCAGGAGCTGCTCCTGAGCGTACGGGACCACGGCCGCGGCATGCCGCCCGAGATCGCCGATTCGGTGTTCAACCGCTTCGAGAGCCACACCCTCGGCACCCGCCACCGGGGCGTCGGCCTCGGGCTGTCGATCGTGCGCTCCTTCGTCGAGTTGCACGGGGGACGGGTGCAGCTGGAGACCGCGCCGGGCAGCGGCACCCGCGTCACCTGCACGTTTCCCACCGACCTCGCGGGCGAGGGCCGGCGCGCGCCGCCGCTCGAACCCGAGCCGCCCGTCCTGTCGCCGCCTCCTCCTCCGCCGCCGCCGCGCAAGCCGACCCTGACGCTGCAGTCGAGCAGGCCGGAGCCGCCGACATCCGACCGGCGAACGTCACCGTAGCGCTTGATTCCGCGGCCGGTCCCGCGCAGCAGGAGGCATGTCCGCGCATGATCGTTCCGGCTGGGCCGTCTTCGGCATCGGCGACTTCCGCCTGTTCGGCTCGGCCCGGTTCCTCACGGGCCTCGCCTACCAGATGCAGGCGGTGGCGATCGGCTGGTACGTCTACGACCTGACCCATTCCGCCCTGGCGCTGGGCCTCGTGGGCCTCGCGGGCTTCCTGCCGGCGGTGCTGTGCGCGCTGATCACCGGCCACGTCGCCGACGCCTACGACCGGCGCCTCGTCGGCGCCGCCGCCTTCGCGCTCCAGAGCGCGGCGAGCCTCGGCCTCCTCGCCTGCGCCCTCGCGGGCGTGCACTCCGTCTGGCCGATCTACGCCCTGGTCATCGTCGTCGGCACGGCCCGGGCCTTCGCCAACCCGGCCCTGCAGGCGCTGCTCCCGACCCTGGTGCCCGGGCCGCTTTTCGGCTCGGCGATCGCGTGGAACGCGTCCCTCTGGCAGAGCGCGTCGGTGATGGGGCCAGCGCTCGGCGGCTTCCTCTACGCCCTCGGACCCGCCGTCGTGTTCGGTGGGGCAGGGGGCAGCTTCGCCCTGGCCAGCGCCTTGACCCTGCTGATCCGCTACCGGCCGGCGGCGGTGAGCGAGCGGCCGCCGATCACCTGGGCGGCGCTCTCGGCCGGGATCGACTACATCCGCTCCCAGCCGGTGGTGCTCGGGGCGATCAGCCTCGACCTGTTCACGGTGTTGCTCGGCGGCGCCACGGCGCTGCTGCCGATCTACGCCGCGGAGGTCTTGCACGTCGGCCCGCTCGGCCTCGGCGCGCTCCGGAGCATGCCGGCCTTCGGGGCTGTCGCCATGGCGGTGCTGCTGGCGAACTACCCCCTGCGGCGCCACGCGGGCGTTCGCATGCTCCGCGCCGCCGCGGTGTTCGGTGCCGCCACGGTCGCGTTCGGGCTGTCGACGTCGCTGCCGCTGTCGATGGCCTGCCTGTTCGTCACGGGCGCCGCCGACATGATCTCGGTCTACGTGCGCCAGACCTTCGTGCAGGGCGAGACGCCGGACGCGATGCGCGGCCGCGTCTCGGCGGTGAACACGGTGTTCATCGGCGCCTCGAACGAGCTCGGCGAGTTCGAATCGGGGCTGCTCGCCGCCGCGATCGGCGCGGTCCCGGCGGTGGTGGTCGGCGGGGCCGCGACGGTCGGGGTCGCGCTGCTCTGGGGCAGGCTCTTCCCGGCGTTGAAGGCGCGCGACCGGCTGATGGTGCAGGGCTAGCGCGCCGTCGCGCGGCTCGGGACGCGACGCGTCCCGGATGACGGCCGTGGCGATCGTGGCCCCGCGAGCCGGCGCCGCACGAAACGCGGGTCCCCTCTCCCGTGTGGGGGAGGGGTAAGGCGCAGCTCTCTCGATTGGAGCCGCCGTCCTGCCGAACCGTTCCACCAGAATCGGGAACGGCCCCGGAGCCCGCCTCGTGAGCCGGGCTCCGCGACGGGCTCCGCGACGGGCTCAGCGGCCCGACAGCAGCGGCGACCAGGTCGGGTCGGACGCGTAGGCGGGCGTCGGGACCGGCTGCTCCACCTTGCCGGTGATGTCGACCATGAACAGCTTGCCGCCGCCCTGGCCGCCCGGATCGCGGAAGAACAGCACGTACTGGCCGTTCGGCGCGAAGGTCGGGCCCTCGTTGTGGAAGCCCTCGGTGAGCACGCGCTCGCCCGAGCCGTCGGGCTTCGAGACGCAGATGGCGAAGCCGCCGTTGCGCTGGCGGGTGTAGGCGATCAGGTCGCCTCGGGGCGAGAAGGCCGGCTGCGAGGCCGAGCCGGGGCCGAAGGTGATCCGGTGCGGGTTCGAGCCGTCCGCCCCCATCACGTAGACCTGCTGGGAGCCGCCGCGGTCGGACTCGAAGGCGATCTGCGACCCGTCCGGCGAGTAGGTCGGCGAGGTGTCGATCGCCATGCCGTTGGTGATCGAGCGCTGGGCCTTCGAGGCGAGGTCCATCGTGACGATGTCGGCGTTGCCGCCCTGCTGGACGCTCATCACGATCTTGCGGCCGTCCGGCGAGAAGCGCGGGCTCGCGCTCATCGAATCGACGTTGCCGAGCGCCTGGCGGGAGCCGGTCTCCAGGTTGATCATCTGCACCCGCGGCTGGTGGCCGGTGGCCTGGGCCATGAAGGCGATGTCCTGCGTGGCCGGCGAGTAGCGCGGGGCCACGATCGACATCTCGCCGGTGGTGATCGCCCGGACATTGGCGCCGTCCTGGTCCATGACCATCAGGCGCTTGCGGCGGTTCTCCTTGGGGCCGGTCTCGTCCACGAAGGCGATGCGGCTGTCGAACCAGGGCCCGAGGCCGGTGATCTTGGTGTAGACCCCGTCGGCGATCAGGTGGCCGGTGCGCCGGACGTTGGCGGCGTCGGTGCCGTATTGCTGGCCGGTCATCTGCTGGCCGTTGGTCACGTCCCAGAGCCGGAACTCGACCTTGACCCGGCCGCCCTCGCGGACGACCCGGCCGGTGACGAGGCCCTGCACGCCGGTGGCGCGCCACTTCTCGAAGTTCGGCGCGGCGTCGAAGTTCGGCTGCTCGGGGAAGCGGGCGTGGTCGAGCGGCGTGAAGTAGCCGGAGCGGCGCAGGTCGTTGGTGACCACGCCGGAGACGAGGCCCGCGAGGCTCGGGTCGCCGCCGAAATCCGCGATGGCGATGGGCATCGGCTGGAAGTTGCCGCCGCCGATGCGCAGCTGCAGCTGCGCCTGGGCCGGCCCCGCCAGGAGGCCCGTCAGCATCACGAGGAGCGCGAGCAGGCGCGCGGCATAGGACGTCGGGAGGCGCCCGACGGAGGGGAGGTGCAGCATGGTGGGTCGGATCCGAGTGACGATCAGACGGGAACGCGGGGACGGCGGGACACTGGCTGGAAGACCTCAGGTCGCCGTGAACTCGAACTCCGCGTTGATGGCCTTCCAGTCGTTGTAGTACGGCGCATAGGTGGCCGGAATGTTGTACGGCGCGCAGCGGCGGACCGCCCGGAGCGCGGCCTGCGCGATCGACTGGTCGACCGCGCTCGCCCCGCCGCGCATGATCCGCGGCTCCGTGCTGAGCGAGCCGTTCGGGTTCAGGCGGATGTCGAGAACCGGCAGGACCACGCCCTGGGCCGCGCCGGGGGGCGCCGAGTAGCACCGCTCGATCTGCTGCTGGAGCAGGCCGACCAGGGCGTCGCGCAGCGACGGCGACAGGCGCTGCGCGTTGCCGGTCGCGGCGCCGAGCGCCGCCACCTTCTGCACCGCGTGGCCGGTGGCGCCGGTCGACTGAGACGGCGCCTTCGAGGCGAGCACCGAGCGGATGTCGCCGGCGTTGAACTTGTCGGCGAGTTCGGCCTGCTTGCGCGCCTTGGCCTCGGCATCGGCCTTGGCCTTCGCGTCCGCCATGGCCTTCGCCTTCGCCTTGGCGGCGGCCTCGGCTTTGGCGGCCGCCTCGGCCTTCGCGGCCTCGGCTTTCGCCTTGGCGGCGGCCTCCGCCTTCTCGCGCTCGGCTTCGGCCTTGGCCTCCGCGATCTCCTTCTGACGCTCGGCTTCGGCCTCGGCCTTGGCCTTCGCGTCGGCGGCCTTCTTGGCCGCTTCCTTGGCCGCCTCCTTGGCGGCTTCGGCCTTCTTCGCGGCGGCCTTCTGGGCGGCCGCCGCGGCCTCGGCTTCCTGCTTCTCGATCAGCTTCTCGAGCTGCTCGCGCTTCTCGGCCTCGGCCTTCGCGACCGCCTCGGCCTTGGCCTTCGCCTCGGCCTTGGCGGCGGCAGCCTTCTCCGCGGTGGCCTTCTCGGCCGCCTTCTCGGCCGCCTTGGCGGCAGCCTTCTCGGCGTCGCGCTTCTCCTGCGCCGCCTTCTCCGCCGCCTTGGCGGCCTGGGCCGCCTCCTGCGGATCGGGCTCGGCGCGCAGCGGCATCTCGTCCGCGTTGGCGAGCTTCATCTCGGCCGTGCGGGTCGGCGCGGTCGGCGCGTCCTGCTTGGAATTCTCGGGCTCGCGGTCCTCGAGCTTCTCGGCCTTGCGGTCCGCCCGCGACGTGGCGTTCGGCATCGGCTTGTCGGCCTGACGCTCGCCCTTTGTGATCTCGGAGAACTGGTTCTCGGTGATCACCTCGACGGGCACGCCCTCCTGGGCCTCCGGCAGGGCCGGGGCCGCGACGCTGACCAGCGCCAGCGCGAGGAGCGCGACGTGGGTGCCGGCGGAGATCCAGACACCCGGTTCCTTGCGGTCGAAGCGGAACTCCACGGGACGGCCCTACTGATGCTCAGGCTCGGTGACGAGGGCGACCTTCTTGAAGCCGCCGCCGGTCACGATCGCCATCACCTGCGCCACGCGGCCGTAATCGACCCGCTTGTCGCCGCGCACGAAGACGCGCTCCTCGGTTCCGGTCTTGGCGGTCTCCATGAGCTTCGGCACGATCGAGTCGTCGGTGAGCTCGTCCTCGCCGAGGAAGACCTGGCCGGTCTGGCGGATCGACAGGGTGATCGGCTTCACGTCGGAATTGAGCGGCGAGGCCTTGGATTGCGGCAGGTCGAGGGGCACGCCCACGGTCATCATCGGCGCCGCGACCATGAAGATGATCAGGAGCACGAGCACGACGTCGATGAACGGCGTCATGTTGATCTCGTTGATGGGTCCGCCGCGGCGGCCCCGGCGCCGGCGGCGCTTGCCGCCCTGCGATGCGCCCGCTGCCATGCCCATGGATCGGTCTCCTCTGGATCAGCCGGTTCAGGCGGCGAGCGGCAGGCGCTCGTCGATCTGGCGGGAGAGGATGGCGGAGAACTCGTCGGCGAAGCTCTCCAGCCGCGACTGCGCCTTGGAAACCTCGGCCTGGAGCTTGTTGTAGGCGAGCACCGCCGGGATCGCGGCGAACAGGCCGATGGCGGTGGCGAACAGCGCCTCGGCGATGCCGGGGGCGACGACCGCGAGCGAGGTGTTCTTCGAGGCCGCGATCGAGGTGAACGCGGTCATGATGCCCCAGACGGTGCCGAACAGGCCGATATACGGGCCGGCCGAGCCGATCGAGGCGAGGAACAGCAGGCGCGACTCGAGCCGCTCGACCTCGCGGTGGATGGTGACGTCGAGCTGCTTCTCGATGCGCTGCGACAGCGACTGGATCTGCCGACCGGAGCCCTCGAAGCTGCGCTTCCACTCGCGCATGGCGGCGACGAAGACGGCGGCGAGGCCCGTGGCCGGCCGGTCGTTGAACGAGCGGAACAGCTCCTCCAGGGAGCGGCCGGACCAGAACGCGTCCTCGAACGCGTCCATCTCGGCCTTGGTCCGGCGGAACAGCAGCGTCTTGTCGACGATGATCGACCAGCACCAGATCGAGGCGCTGAGCAGCCCGATCATCACGATCTTCACGACGAAGTGGGCCTGCAGGAACAGGCCGAGCAGCGTCATGTCGGCGACAGGCGCGGCCTGCATCGCGTCGGCTGGGTTCATCCGTCGAGGTCTCCTGCTCCGGATCGCGATGCGCCGGGCGAGGCCCGCGTCCGCCGGATCCGTGAGCGATATCAACGCTGTCGCCCGCGAATCTGTCGAAAGTAAGGGCCGTCGACGGCCCCCGCGCCCCGCCGTGGCATCGCCTCCGTTAAGGGCGCGGCAGGGTTAAGGATCGGTTTCGATCCGGGCGATCCTGAGGCATGTGCCGCCGTCCGACGGGCCGTCCGGGCTAGACCTGTCGAAAGCGCCTCCCGTATGGTCGCGGCCCACGGCGCCGAGTCGACAGCCCTGAGATACGCAGGACGCGCATGACCCTCCCCGTTCCCAGCCTGCCCGATCTGCTGCCCACCGGCCCGGCCCGGTTCCTGGGCTGGTCCATGATCGCCGACCCGATGTTGGCCGGCTTCCTGGCGCGCGCCGGCTTCGACGCCGTCCTGCTGGATCAGCAGCACGGCACCTACGACTACAAGACGTCGTGTGCGGCGATCACCGAGGTCGCCCTGGCCGGCAAATCGACCCTGGTGCGCGTGCCGGTGGGCGACTTCGCCATGGTCTCGCGAATGCTCGACGCAGGCGCCGCCGGAATCGTGGCGCCGATGATCAACACCGTCGCGGATGCCGAGGCCCTGGCCGCGGCCGCGAAATTCCCGCCGGTTGGGCAGCGGAGCTGGGGACCGGACCGGGCCATGTGGCTCTCGGGGCTCCGGAACGGCGCGGACTACCTAGCGGGCGCCAACGATCGGGCGCTCACGATCGCCATGTGCGAGACCGAGGCGGGGATCGCCGACCTGGAGGCGATCCTCGCCGTGCCGGGCATCGACGGCGTCCTGGTCGGCCCCGCCGACCTGTCGATCGCCCTGTCCAAGGGGGCGGCCATCGACCCGCTGGGATCGGCGGTCACGGCGGCCCTCGGGGAGATCGCGCGCAAGACCCGGGCGGCGGGCAAGATTCCCTGCGCCTTCGCGCCGTCGCCGGCGCGCGCCCGGGAGATGGTCGGGATGGGCTACCAGCTGGTCTCGGTCGAGTACGACGCGCTGACCATCGTCAACGCCTTCGCGCGGGTGCTCTGCGAGGCCGACCCGGCGCGGGCCGGCTGAGGTCTAGGCGGCCTCGCCGGGCGCGAGCCGCCGCCGCAGCGCGTCCGGGAGGCGGACGGCGCGGCCGTCCCGCACGCAGGCGACCGTGACCTCCGCGGAGACCAGCACTTCGTCGCCCCGTCGGACATCCTGGGCGAGCTGCATCGAGGCGCCGCGCAGGGCGCGCGTGCGGGTCACGACGGTGAGCAGGTCGTCCATCCGGGCCGGCCGAAGGAAATCGAGGCTCATGCGCCGCACCACGAAGACGAGGCCGCGTGCGTCGCGGTGCAGGTCCGACTGGTCGCCAGCGAGTTCCCGCAACAATTCGGTGCGGCCCCGCTCGAGGAAGCGCAGGTAGCTGGCGTGGTAGACGAAGCCGGAGAAGTCTGTGTCCTCGTAGTAGACGCGCACGCCCATCCGGTGGGGCGGGGCACCGTCCTCCGCGGATCCATTCTTGGCGGGCTCGATCGCGCTCATGCGCCCCTTTAGCGACGGGCTGTGCGACGGCGCAACACGACGAGGGCCGCCCTGGGGCGGCCCTCGCGCAGATCACGCCATGCGCGGCGCTCAGCCGCCGATGCGGGCCGCGAGGCTCGCCGAGTGGGCGTGCTCGTCGGCGATGTAGGGCAGGGCCTCGGTGGCGAACTTGCGGCCCTGGGCGTTGTCGCCCTGCTTGGCGTAGGCGTCGTAGAGCGCCAGGGTGCGGGCGTCCGAGCGGGCCTGCTGGTCGATGTAGGTCCGGTCGAAGGCCCGGCCGTTCGGGGCCGCCTGGAGCTGCGCCAGACGCGCTTGTCCGCGCTCGCCGAGGGCCACGCGGCGGCCCGGCTCGGCCGGGCTGTTGTCGACGATGCCGACCGCGCCGAGGGCGCCGCCGACGATGCCGGTGCCGATGTTGGCGGCCACCGTCACCGGCGCCAGCACCAGGCCGACCGGGTTGCTCAGGTCGGTGCGGATGCCCTGGTTGTCGGAGACCACCGAGCCGTTGCGGGTGAGGGAGGTGTTCGGCGGCAGCAGCGCGTCGGTGGTCGCCTTGCGCTCGACGAGGACGCGGTTGGCGTAGTTGCGGACCCGGGGGTTGCGCGACCGCTGGAGGGCGATCCGACTCGCCTCGATGCTGGCGGCGTCCGAACGCAGCGCCTCCGCCCGGAAGACGGGCGTCTCGGTCGCGGCGGCACCGACGCCGTCCTGATTGGCGAAGGGCAGCACGCGGATCGGCAGGGCGTCCTGCGCGAAGGCGGGCGCCGAGATGGCGGCGACGGACAGGCCGAGCACGGCGAGCGTGAGTTTCTTCATGGCGGAAGTTTATCCCTGACGTTGTTCTTGAGATCGCGAAGATCTGCCGCGATCGGAGGGCAGGACCCTGATCGGGACAGCCTTGCCGGCGCCGAGCGGACCCGGCGCGGTCGCCTCCCCAACTGTCGCGTTTCGGCGCTGTTCCACGCGATCCGGCAGTTTTTACACTTACGTGATCGACGAGATCCCCGCCTAAGCTTGGCAATATTGTTCCGAGACGATCGACAAAACGGCTCTTACGGCAGCGACTTGCCGAGATCGCGACGCGGAACTCACCCGGCTGCCGCGCGCAGCACCGTGCGTCCCGCGCATGTGCCCGGTGAAATGCTGGTCCGAATTCAATGCATGGAGACGCGTTGACCGGTCCTCAGGGCTCTCCGTCACCGAAGAAGCCGAACTGCCCGGGCGTCTCGCGCTTCGGTTCCGGCATCTGCATGTGCCGGTAGGCGTGTCGGGTGAGGACGCGTCCGCGGGGTGTGCGCTGCACGAAGCCGCGCTGGATCAGGTAGGGCTCGATGATGTCCTCGATCGCGTCCCGCGGCTCCGACAGCGCCGCCCCGATCGTCTCGATGCCCACCGGCCCGCCCCCGAACGCGCGCGCGATCAGGCTCAGGTACTTGCGGTCCATCACGTCGAGACCCGCCCCGTCCACGTCCAAGAGCTGCAGCGCCCGGTCGGCGATCGCCCGCGTCACCGTCTCGGCCTCCGCCACCACCGCGAAGTCCCGCACCCGCCGCAAGAGCCGACCGGCGATCCGCGGCGTGCCCCGCGCCCGACGGGCGATCTCGTTGGCGCCCTCCGCCGACATGCCCAGGCCCAGCACCCGCGCGCCGCGCGCCACGATCTGCTCCAGCTCGTCGATCTCGTAGAACTCCAGCCGGATCGGGATGCCGAACCGGTCGCGCAGCGGCGTCGTCAGCAGCCCCGCCCGCGTCGTGGCGCCGACCAGCGTGAACTTCGGCAGCTCGATCTTGACCGAGCGCGCCGCCGGGCCCTCGCCGATGATCAGGTCGAGCTGGTAATCCTCCATGGCCGGGTAGAGGATCTCCTCGACCGCCGGGTTGAGCCGGTGGATCTCGTCGATGAACAGGACGTCGCGCTCCTCCAGGTTGGTGAGCTGGGCGGCCAGATCCCCGGCCTTGGCGATCACCGGCCCGGAGGTCGAGCGGAAGTTCACGCCGAGCTCGCGCGCCACGATCTGCGCCAGCGTGGTCTTGCCCAGGCCCGGCGGCCCGACGAACAGCACGTGGTCGAGCGCCTGCCCGGTCTTCCTCGCCGCCTCGATGAACACCTGCATGTTCGCCCGCGCCGCGCGCTGACCGATGAACTCGGCAAGGCTCAGAGGACGGATCGTCTGATCGACGTCCTCGGTGCGCTTCTCCGGTGTCAGGAGCGCGTTGGTCGGAGGCTTCGACTTGCTCATGAACCCTGCTTCGTGGACCGTGCCGCGGCCCGCGATGGGCGGTCTCGCAGGACGGCTGGGCACCGGCGCGTCCGGTTTTGTTCTTCCTTACCCGTGAAAGCCGGGAAGTCTAAGCGCCGCGGCCGGGCACGGTGGCCAAGTGTCGTGGCCAAGTGTCGTGGCCAAGTGTCGTGGCCAGGTGTCGCGGCCGGGCGTCAGCCCGTGTGGCGCCACCGGCGATGTGAGCGAGCGCACGGGCCGTCGCGATCGACGCAACCGGGATGCAACCGAACCGCCGGCCCGCGCATTCCTGGACCAAACCTCCAAGCATGGCCGCAGGGCGCTTCTCCCCGATGAAACTCCGTACGATCGCTGCCGCCGCAGCCGGCACCGTCATGCTCGCCGTTCCGCTCGCGGCCCAGGCCGCCACCGGCCCGGCCGAGACCAAGGTCGCCGAGGCCAACCCGCAGGTTCATCCCGTCTCGGCGGAGCGGGAGGACGACGTCACATGTAGCCGGGCGCGCCGCCGTCTGTGGATCGAGGGCGAGGGCTGGGTGGTCCGGCGGATCACCACCTGCCGCTGACCGGTGCGCACCCGGGGGCCGATCGGCTGGGCATGACGGGACCGTTACGCACTCTGCGCGACTGGAGACGCGGAACGGCCGGTGATCCGGTCTGTTGGCCCCGCACCCGGCGCGCACCGCGCCCGCCGACACCCCTCGGAGCCGGACCCATGGCCAACCGGACGATCGTGACCCTGCTCGCTCTGGCGGCGGCGGCGCCCGCGTCGGCGCAGACCTTCCGGAGCGCCGATCCCTACGCTCCGGTCGCCTACGCGCCCGGTTACGTCGCCGATCCGGGCTTTGCCGGCGAGTTCGTGCGGGGCACCTATATCGGCGCCCCGCTGACCCGCGTGCCGCGCCCGACCCAGATCGTGCCCACGCCCTGGAGCTACGGCACCTACGGCGTCCCGACGGTGACCGGCATCCAGGCCGCTCCGGCGGCCGAGCCGACCCTGACGGTGATCAACGCCGCCCCCTACGGCCGCCGCGGCGCGCGCGCCGTCGGGGCCGACCCGGTCGCGGGGGCCCGGGTCATCGCGGTTCAGGTTCCCCGTCGCTGAGCGCCGCGAACCACGCCGCGTAGGGCGTGTTGCGGACGAGGTGCCGGTTGAGGTCGGGCGCGCCGTCCGCCCACCAGACCGGGCCGCGCTCGCCGAGTCCGACCTTCGCCGCATCGACCTCGGCCCTGGCGGCGGCGAGCGCCTCCGCGGAGCCCGGCTCGCCCGCGCGCTCGGCCCGCTTGGCCTCTTTCACGCCCCGGCGCGCCGCCATCAGGCGCTGCACCAGCGCGGCCCGACAGGTTTCCGACAGGTCGGGATTCGCGCGGCGCCACAGACGCGCCCGGACAACGATATAGCGCCGATCTGGAGTGGTAATGGCCACGCTCATACCGGGGTTCAGCTCCGTTGGGGGGCGGTTAAGCCTTCCAGCTTACACCGCGGATATCGGGTGCGGGTCACGCCATGCAGATCGTCATCGTCGACTCGAGCCGCGTCGTGCTGCAGATCATCGCGTCCCTGATCGAGCCGCGCGGCCACGCGGTGCACCCGTTCACGGATTCGGAGCGGGCGCTGGAGTTCCTGGCGGCGACGCCGGCGGTCCGGGTCCTCATCACCAGCCTGGAAGTGCGGCCGCTCTGCGGGCTCGAACTCTGCTGGTCGGCCCGGCTCCTCGCCGAATCCCGCGGGCCGCTGCACGTCATCACCATGTCGTCGGCCCGCAACGTCCGCAGCCTGGCCGAGGCCCTCGACAGCGGCGCCGACGACTTCATCGAGAAGCCGCCGAGCGCCGAGGAGCTGAACGCGCGCCTGCGCGCGGCCGAGCGCCTGACCACCATGCAGGAGGAGCTGATCCGCCTCGCTGAGACGGACCCGCTGACCGGCTCCTACAACCGGCGTGCCTTCTTCAAGCGCGCGCGGGCCGCCGCGGCGCGAGACCCGAGGCCGGGCGCCGTCTCGGCGATCCTCCTCGACATCGATCACTTCAAGCGCATCAACGACGAGCACGGGCACGATGTCGGCGACGTGGCGATCAAGGCCGTGGCCGAGCTGATCGCCGGTGCCGGGATCGCGGGACGCCTCGGCGGCGAGGAATTCGCCGTCATCCTGCCCGGCCGCGGGCTCGCGGAGGCCGTGGCGCAGGCCGAGCGCCTGCGCGCCGACGTCCAGGCCCTGCGGATCCACGGGACGCAGGGTCCGATCGCGCTGAGCTGCAGCTTCGGCGTCAGCACGTGGCGCGACGGCGACAGCGTCGAGGCCCTGGTCAAGCGGGCCGATGTCGCGCTCTACGCGGCGAAGGGCGGCGGCCGGAACCGGGTGGTGCCGGATCACAGCGAGGGTATCCGCGCCGTCGCGGGCTGAGCCGGACCGCCCGTCCCGGATCGGCACAGTCCGTCGAGCGGTGTCCCACCGTCGTCCCAGATCGGCGCATTGATTCGCCGAGTATCCGTTCCTGGGGAGCGATTCGGCCAATATAAAGCTTAATATTCGCGAGTTGTTGCTGGAACGGATCTTGGAACTTCGCCTTCGATCCCGGCCGCCTGTATCAAGCCGGGAGAGAGAGGTGCGAGGTCATGAGTACGGCCGTTGGCGTCCTGATCCTGGATGAGCCGGAGGACCTGAGCGCGACGGTTCGCGCCACCCTCGAGCACATGCCCGAGTTCCACACCATCGGCGAGGCCGATCTCGATCGCGCCGACGCCGGCAGCAGCGTCGCCCTGGTCTTCCTCGACGAGATCCGGCTGGCAGACGGGATCGCCCGCATCGTCGCCCTGAAGGAGCGCCAGCCGGCGCTGCGCACGCTGGTCGCCTTCGGCGCGCTGACGGCGGACGACCTCCGCGCCCTGCTGGCCGCCGGCGCCGACGCCTTCGTGGCGCGCTCCAAGTCGCCGCGGGACCTCGGCGCGGCGCTGCTGGCGCTGGCGGAGGGCTCGGACGTGCTGGTCCCGCCGGAGCAGCCGGTGGCGATGCCGCCGGAGGCGGGCGAGAGCCTCGGGCTGACGCCCCGCGAGGCCGAGGTGCTGCGCTTCCTGAGTTCCGGGTTCAGCAACAAGGAGGTCGCGCGGCGGCTGGCGCTCAGCGTGCGAACGGTGGAGACCCACCGGCTCAACCTGCGGCGCAAGACCCAGACCGGCCGCCTCAAGGACCTCGTCTCGCTGGCCCGCCAGCTCGGCCTGGCCCCGGTGGTCGACTCCGGCGATCAGGTTCGGCGCGGCACCGACAACCGGTCCTCGGGCAACGACAACCAGTCCCGGCACTGAGAGGGGGATCGGGCGGTCTCGGCGAGACCGCCCCCCTAAGCGGCCGCGGCCGCCTTCCGGGCTCCGGACGCGCGCTTGGCCGCCGTTCCGCTCTTGGACCGCTCTGGCGCCTTCGCCCCGCGTTTCCGCGCGCCCGCCGGCTTGACCCGACCGCCGGCCTTGACGGCGTCCTCGGCGGCGGAGAGGCGCGCCTGCAGGAGTCCCAGCACCGCCGCCTCCTCGGGCCGCAGGCTCGACAGGTCCTCGCTCAGCTCCGATTCGACCGCGTCCTTCACCTGCAGGAGCAGGCCGCCCTCCAGGTAGCAGTCGAGGATCTGCGGGTGGATGTAGCACTTGCGGCAGATCGTCGGCGTGTTGCCGAGGCGGCCCGCGACGTTCTCGATGGCCGCGCGGATGTTGCGCTTGGCTCCGGCCTCGCTGTCGAAGCTCTCGAACTCCCGCAGCGCCAGCGCCGCCAGCACCGTGCCGGCCCAGGTCCGAAAATCCTTGGCGGTGAAGTCCTCGCCGGTGATCTCGCGCAGGTACGCGTTCACGTCCGAGGAGGTGACGTCGCGCTGGGTGCCGTCCGGGTCGAGATACTGGAACAGCTCCTGGCCCGGCAGGTCCTGGCAGGCCTTGACGATCCGGGCGACCCGCCGGTCCTTCAGCGACACGTCCCAGGTCTTGCCGCTCTTGCCCTTGAAGCGGAACGACAGAGCCGAACCCTCGATCCGGACGTGGGGGTCGCGCAGGGTCGTGAGGCCGTAGCTCTTGTTGGTCCGCGCGTAGTCGTCGTTGCCGACGCGGATCAGCGTGGTCTCCAGCAGGTGGACGACGGTGGCCAGCACCTTGTCGCGGGGCAGGCCCGGCCGCCTCATGTCGGCGTCGACGCGCCGGCGGATCCCGGGCAGCGCGTCCGCGAAGGCCATGATCCGCGAGAACTTGTTGGCCTCCCGCGCCTGCCGGAAGTCCGGGTGGTAGCGGTACTGCTTGCGCCCCTTCGCGTCGCGGCCGGTCGCCTGGATGTGGCCGTTCCGGCGCGGGCAGATCCAGACATCCGTGTAGGCCGGCGGGATCGCGAGGCCGCGGATGCGGGCCAGCACCCCCTTGTCGCGCACCGGCGCACCCTTCGCGTCGCAGTAGCGGAAGCCGGTCCCGCTCCGGCGGCGGGTCAGCCCGGGCCGGCCGTCATCGACGTAGACGAGCCCGGCCTCCTCGGCCGCGGCGCGGAGGTCTCCGCCGCTCTCCGCCGTCTCGACGCACGCCATGAACAGCCCCTCCCATCGACGCCGCCGGGCTGCCTCGCCCGGCGAGAAGGCCTTGGACAACCGGCGGCACGGGATCGCCGTTCCGGGCCTGCACATCCGTCGCAGGACGGGCCCCGCCGCCGTGCTAGAGGGGACGGATGCAGTCCGATGCCGAACCCGGGAACCTGCCCGTTCCGATGCGCCGCCTGGTCTTCGTGGTGACCGAGGACTGGTTCTTCGCCTCGCATTTCCTGCCGATGGCCCGCGCCGCCGTCGGCATGGGTCTCTCGGTCGCGGTGGTGACGCGGGTCCGCCTCCACCGGGCCGCCATCGAGGCGAGCGGCGCGCAGGTCGTCAACCTGGAGGCCGAGCGGGCGAGCCTCAACCCGATGGCCGCGGGCTACGCGGCCGGGCAGCTCGCCGCGATCCTGAAGGCGCTGAAGGCCGACATCGTCCACTGCATCGCCCTGCGCGGCATCCTGGTCGGCGGCACGGCCGCCGCCATGGCGGGAATCCCGTCCCGCGTCTTCGCCCTGACCGGCCTCGGCCTCGTCGGCGCCCGGAGCGACCGCCTCGGCCGGGCGGCGCGCCTCGCCCTGCGGGCGCTGATCCGGGGGCCGCTGGCCTCGTCGCGGACGCGCTTCCTCTTCGAGAACCCCGACGACGCCCTGGCCCTGGGCCTGGACCCGCTCGACCGGTCGGTGACCGTGGTGGGCGGCGCCGGCGTCGATCCCGCGATCCTCGTCCCGCAGCCGCTGCCGCCGATGCCGCCGCTGCGGGTGGCCGTCGTCGCCCGGATGCTGTGGTCGAAGGGGATCGACGTCGCCGTCGAGGCCGTCCGCCTCGCCCGGAGCCAGGGCGCGCCGGTGGAGCTGGCGCTGTACGGCGCGCCGGACCCGTCGAACCGGCGGGCGATCGGCGCCGACACCCTGCGCGCCTGGAGCCGCGACGGCATCGTCTGGCACGGGCCGACGACCGACGTCGCGGGGGTCTGGGCCGGCCACCACGTCGCCTGCCTGCCCTCGCGCGGCGGGGAGGGCCTGCCGCGGACGCTGCTGGAGGCCGCCGCCTGCGGCCGGGCGCTGGTCGCGTCCGACGTCCCGGGCTGCCGCAGCCTCGTGCGCGACGGCGTCGAGGGCCTGCTCGTTCCCCCGGACGACGCGCCGGCCCTGGCCGCCGCCCTGGCGCGCCTGAGCGGCGATGCCGGTCTCGTCGCCGGCCTGGGCGCGGCCGCGCGGGCGCGGATCGAGACCGGGGGCTTCACCGAGACCGCGGTGACCGACCAGGTCCGCGCCGTGTGGCGCGACCTGCTGGAGGCCTGACCGTGCGCGCACCGGACGATCCCGCCGGCTTCATCCGCGCCAACACCCGCTTGCTGCCCGTCCCCCACGCGCCCGAGATCCGCCTGCACGTCGCCGACGAGGCGACCGATCTCTGGCAGCGGACCGAGGAGGAGTTGCAGGCGATCGGGCTGCCGCCGCCGTTCTGGGCGTTCGCCTGGGCGGGCGGCCAGGCGCTCGCCCGCTACGTCCTCGACAACCCGGACGTCGCGGACGGCGCGCGCGCGGTGGATTTCGCCTCGGGGTCCGGCCTCGTCGCGATCGCGGCGGCCCGCGCCGGGGCGCGCCACGTCGTCGCCAGCGACCTCGACCCCTTCGCCGTCGCGGCGATCGGGCTGAACGCCGCGGCCAACGGCGTCGGCGACCGCGTCGCCGCGATCGCCGACGATCTCCTCGCCACGGATCCCCGGGCCGACCTCGTCCTGGCGGCCGACGTGTTCTACGAGCGCGACCTCGCCGAGGCCGTGACCGCCTGGCTCGTTCGCCTGCAGGCGCGCGGCGTCACCGTGCTGATCGGCGATCCGGGCCGCACCTACCTTCCGCGGGACCGCCTCGACTGCCTCGCGACCTACGAGGTTCCGGTCTCGCGCGCGCTGGAGGATTCCGAGATCAAGCGCAGCCACGTCTGGCGGCTCCGCGGATGACGGCTCCGCCGAGACGGTCCCGCCGGACCGCCGCCCGCGCGGCCGCGCCGAGGCTTTATCCGGCGCGGGAATGCGTTACCGTCGAATCGACCCGCGTCGCGTGCCGCGCATGCGCCAGGGTGTTCGGAGTCCCGGATCAGGGCGTGCTGCGGCGGAAGGTTTCGTGGTGAGTGTCGAGTCGAGTGTGAAGCCCAGCCGTGCCCGCGTCGTCGCCTTCTCGGGCAGCGCCAAGCGACCCTCGCGCACCCGCATCCTGGTCGAGGCCCTCGGCGCCGAACTCGGTCGCCTGCGCGGGATCGACCTCGCCGTGTACGACCTGATGGATGCCGGCCCGGGCCTCGGCGCGACGCAGCGGGACGACCTCTCGGCGCCCGCCGCGCGCCTCGTCGAGGCGATCGAGGCGGCGGACGCGCTGATCGTCGGGACGCCTGTCTACCAGGGCGGCTATGCCGGGCTGTTCAAACACGTCTTCGACTTCGTCGATCCGGCCCGGATGATCGGCATGCCGGTGGCGCTGACCGCGACGGGCGGTGGCCTGCGCCACGCCCTGGTGGTCGAGCACGGGCTCCGACCCCTGTTCGGCTTCTTCGCGGCCCACGTCGCGCCGACCTCGGTCTATGCCGGGTCGGACGACCTAGTGGACGGCCGCATCGTCGACGAGACCGTGGCGATCCGGCTGCGCGCCGCGGCCGCGGAACTCGCAGCCCTGCTCGACGTGTCGCGGACGGCCTCGTCCGGCGCATCCGGCTGACAGGAGACTCCCCCGGCCTGAGGCGGGCCCTAGATCGGAGGGGGACCACGCTCATCCGCGAGGGATCATGTCAGGCTCTCCGCTCACGGCCGGCAAGGCGCCGACCGCGCTGCCCGCCACCTACGTCACGGCATCCGGACTGCCGCGCTACCACCCGGTCTCGCAGGCGCTGCACTGGCTGAACGCCGCCCTCGTCCTGGCCGTGCTGCCGCTCGCCTGGGTCGCGATCAGCCTGCCGCCGACGCCCGCCAAGGGCAGCATGTTCGTGCTGCACAAGTCGGTCGGCCTGACGATCCTGGCGATCGTCGTCCTGCGGATCGTCTGGCGGATGATCCGGCCGGCGCCGCCGGACCCGCAGGCGCCGCGGCTGCTGACGCTGATCGGGCGCGTCAACCACTTCCTGCTCTACGCGATCTTCCTGATCATGCCGATCAGCGGCTACCTGCTGAGCGCGCTGTCCGGGCGCGACACGCCGTACTTCTGGCTGTTCACGATCCCGGGACTGCCGAAGGACGACGCGACGCAGAAGATCTTCGAGTCGATCCACGTGTTCGGCCAGTGGCTCGTCTACGCCCTGGTCCTGCTGCACGTCGCCGGCACGGCGTGGCACTTGGTCATCCGCCGCGACGGTCTGCTGGAGCGGATGCTGCCGGTCCAGGACGGGCGCGGCTCGTCGCGCTGACGCGCCCGTCATCGAGCGCGCGGCCGTCGTCGCGCGGTGCGCTCAATCGACGCGGCGCAGGACGAAGGTGGTGCCGACCTCGGGATCGCGCCGCCACCGGCCGTCGCCGCTCGGCACGAGGTCGATGCTGTGGCCCCGCTTGGCGGTCAGCGTCATCCGGCCCTTCGCGTACCGCCAGCGCACCGGATCGAACACCTCCAGGCCGCTGTCGTGGCAGCCGGGGACGATGTGCACGCCGCCGCCGACCCCGTCGAGGTTGATCCGGCAGGTATCGCGCTGCTGGAAGCGGTCGAGGGCGTAGAGGCCCGGCGCCGGCCCCGCCGAGGCGGTCGCGGCCGAGGCGGTCGCCGGCGGCTGCGGCTCGGCCGCCACCGGGGCCGCGGTCTGGAGCGGGGAGGGGGCCGGGCTCGCCGGATCCGTCGGCGCTGTCTCGGGCGCGGCGGCCGCGTCGGCCGGCCGCATCGCGACGATGTCGAGGGGAACGAGACTGTAGCGCTCGCCGCCCTCGGCCTGGGCGACGAGGCTGCGCTGGTCCGGCCGCTTGGCGAAATCGAGGACCGGGCGGACGTTGCGATCTACGAGGCGGACGGCCCCGTCGACGAAGAGCCAGCCGGCGACGCTGTTCAGGACCGGCAGGGCCCGTCGGCATCCGGCCGGGAAGCGCAGCCGCTGCCCCGCCTCGCCGCTGTCGAGCACCAGCGTCATGACGCAGCGGCGGTTGGTGCCGTCCCGCGACAGGTCCCAGGTTCCAGGCACCTGCCCGAGCTTCTCGGGGAGGCTCGGCGGCGCGGTCGGAGCCGGGGGCGCCGAGAGCGTCTCCGCGGCCGGAGGTGGGGACGGCGGTGCGGCCTCGTCTGTGGCGGCGGGCACGTCCTGGGCGGCGGCCGGCCGGACGATCGCGGCGGCCGCGATCAGCGCCGATGCGGCCAGCAGGGCGGCCGTAGCCTGTCTCACGCGGTCGGTCTCCAGGGTGTCTCGGCGACGGGCGTCAGCGGACCCCGTCCCTCGAACCACGAGACGACGTTGTCGACGACGAGCTGGGCCATCGCCGCGCGGGTGTGCTCGGAGGCCGACCCGACATGCGGCAGCAGCACCGTGTTGTCGAGGGCGGCGAGATCCGCGGGCACGTGCGGCTCGTTCTCGAAGACGTCGAGGCCGGCGCCGAGGATCGTGCCCGCCTTCAGCGCCGCGGTCAGCGCCGCCTCGTCGACCAGGGTGCCCCGGGCGACGTTGATCAGGATGCCCTCGGGACCGAGCGCCTCCAGCACGGCCGCGTCCACGAGGTTGCGCGTGTCGGCACCGCCGGGCGCCACCACGATGAGGATGTGGACCGCGCGGGCGAGGCCGATCAGCGTATCGTGATAGGTGTAGGCGACGTCCGCCTGACGGCTGCGGCCGTGATAGTCGATCGCGACGCCGAAGCTCTCCAGGCGGTGGGCGATCGCCCGCCCGATCCGGCCGAGACCGAGGATGCCGACCCGCCGCCCGCGCAGCGATGCCGTGAGCGGGAAGGGCGCCTTGGGCCAGTGGCCGTCCCGCAGGTAGCGGTCGGCCTGGGGGATCCGCCGCAGGGTGGCGAGGGTGAGGCCGAGGGCGAGGTCGGCGACCTCGTCGGTGAGGACGTCCGGCGTGTTGGTGACGACGATCCCGCGCCGCTGCGCCCCGGCGGCGTCGACGGCGTCGTAGCCCACGCCGAAATTCGCGATCAGCTCGAGGTTCGGCAGCCGGTCCATCAGCGCCTCGTCCACCCCGCCGCCGACGCAGAGCGCCCGGATCCGCGGGCCGATCTCGGCGAGCAGGGCCTCCGGGTCCGCGGCCTCCGCCAGCCGGTGGACCCCGTACCGCCCCGCGAAGGCCTTCTCCACCAACGGGTGCATCTTCCGGAGCAACAGGATCTCGACCGGGGCCTCAGCCATCGTTCACTCCCACGTTCGGCCGCGCGTCGGTGTCGGCCGCCTCCCCCGTCCCGGCATAGAGCCTGTGCGGGGTGGGGCGCCAGCGCGCAGGAGCGGCCGGCGGTGACAACCGCGCGGATCAGCCGGGCGGCCGTTCGGCCGGCACAGGGCTCGCCTCTTTCGAAAACCGCGCGCGATGCCTACTAAGGACCACGCATCATCGCGAGAGTTCTGCACCGACCCCAATCGCCGAAGACGAAGACCGATGACCAGCCCGCGCACCCTCTACGACAAGATCTGGGACGACCACGTCGTCGATGTCCAGCCGGACGGCTCCAGCCTCCTCTACATCGACCGGCACCTCGTCCACGAAGTGACGAGCCCGCAGGCCTTCGAGGGTCTTCGCGTGGCCGGCCGCAAGGTGCGCCATCCGGAGAAGACGTTGGCCGTCGTGGACCACAACGTCCAGACCTCGGACCGCTCGCAGGGCATCGAGGATCCCGAGAGTCGCACGCAGCTCGAGGCGCTCGCCGAGAACGTGCGAGACTTCGGCATCGAGTTCTACGACGCCCTCGACCGCCGCCAGGGCATCGTCCACATCATCGGCCCGGAGCAGGGCTTCACGTTGCCCGGCCAGACGATCGTGTGCGGCGATTCGCACACCTCGACGCACGGCGCCTTCGGCGCGCTGGCCCACGGCATCGGCACCTCGGAGGTCGAGCACGTGCTCGCCACCCAGACCCTGGTGCAGCGCAAGGCCCGGAACATGCGCGTCTCCGTCGATGGCACGCTGCCGCCCGGCGTGACCGCGAAGGACATCATCCTGGCGATCATCGGCGAGATCGGGACCGCCGGCGGCACCGGCCACGTCATCGAGTATGCCGGCGAGGCGATCCGCGCGCTCTCGATGGAGGGCCGGATGACGATCTGCAACATGTCGATCGAGGGCGGTGCCCGCGCCGGCATGGTCGCCCCCGACGCGACGACCTTCGCCTACGTGAAGGACCGCCCGAAGGCGCCGAAGGGCGCGGCCTTCGACGCGGCCCGCCGCTACTGGGAGAGCCTCGTCACCGACGCCGGCGCGCATTTCGACCGCGAGGTGCGTCTCGATGCGGCCAACCTGCCGCCGATCGTCAGCTGGGGCACGAGCCCCGAGGACGTGATCTCGATCCAGGGCCGCATCCCGGACCCGTCCGAGATCGCCGACGAGAACAAGCGGCAGTCGAAGGAGAAGGCGCTCGCCTACATGGGCCTGACGCCGGGCACCCGGATCACCGACATCACCCTGGACCGGATCTTCATCGGCTCCTGCACCAACGGCCGCATCGAGGATCTGCGCGAGGTCGCGCGGGTCGTCGGCGACCGGAAGGTGCACGAGGGCGTCTCGGCGATGATCGTGCCGGGCTCCGGCCTCGTGAAGGCGCAGGCCGAGGCCGAGGGTCTCGACAAGATCCTGAAGGCGGCGGGCTTCGACTGGCGCGAGCCGGGCTGCTCGATGTGTCTCGGCATGAACCCGGACAAGCTGCGTCCGGGCGAGCGCTGCGCCTCGACGTCGAACCGCAACTTCGAGGGCCGCCAGGGTCCCCGCGGACGCACGCACCTCGTGTCCCCAGCCATGGCGGCGGCCGCGGCGGTCACCGGACACTTCGTCGACATCCGGGAGTGGCCGCAGGGCTGAAATCGCGATTGACGCCGGCGGCTCCGTTGCCTAAACGGAGCCGTCGCCGGCCGATGGCCGACGGCGAGCCCAGGTGGCGGAATTGGTAGACGCGCTGGTTTCAGGTACCAGTCTCGCGAGAGGTGAAGGTTCGAGTCCTTTCCTGGGCACCAAATGCCTGACAGCAGCCCGCCAACGCATTGGCGGGCTTTGTTGTTTCTGGGGTGCGGGATCTGCGGACCGAGGATGCGGGCGCCCGTCCCGCCTCTCGGGCCGTCAAAGCCCGACCCACTGTCCGCGTATCGGTCGCCCCGTTCGACCGACCGGCCCCGGCGCTGTGCCGCCGTTTCCTCGGCTGTGGCGAGCCATGCGATCACGGAGCGGCGAGGAGGCACGGCGGTAGGAGTGGTCGTCCGGGCCTCAGGGGGCGCCGTTCGACCTGGAGACCGGAACCGCGCTGCCATCCCGCGCGTAGACGAGGTCTCGACAATTCCCCCAGCGAGATCACCTCGAACCGCCCGGCTCCGGCCGTGGCGGTTTTTTCGTGCCCCGCGCTGCGACAGCGCCGTGCTCGCGGCAGCGTGACGTCCCTCCGGGGATCCACGCAAACCCGCCGGCACGGCCGCGCCGGCTTCTCCCGATCACGCTGCGGTGACGCGCCGGTAGCTCGCCGCGAAAGCCTGGGCTTCCTCGTGCGTCAGATCGGTGACCACCAGCCCCGGCGCGTAGACCGTCCAGCGGCCGTCGTTGTCCTCCGATATACGGACTTCGACCACCGCGGACCTCCTCGATTGCGAGTGGAAGCTCACCGCTACTCTCGCGAATTGTTGTGGGGGCGCAATACCTCTTAAGGTGCTGGGGTTTCCTCCGGCACGGAGAAGCGGCGGCATCCGCGGGAGCCCATTTCCCGGCAGGGGCACGCCCCGCGTGACCGCTACAGCCAGCGCTCGTCGAGGTCCGTGGCGTTCCTGTCCGCGACGGGCTGCGTCTCGTCACCCTCGGCGAACACCACCACGTCGTCCGGTCCGACGTCGCGGGTCGCGTAGAAATCCCAGCGCCGGTGGATCACGCGCGGACCGCCGAAGATCCGGTAGGCGTTCCAGTACCGGTCGTCCCGGAAGCCGACATAGTGGACGCAGCGGGTCGCCATCGGCTCACCGGAGGCGGGCCATCAGCCGGGCCAGGCGCGGCCGCAGCGGCAGCGACAGCCGGTAGGCCAGCTCGGCGACCGGCAGAATCGGCCGGACACCGAGGACGCGCAGGTCGACCAGGCGGCCGAGCCAGCGCCAGCCGGGCAGTGTCTGCCAGAGGCGCGCGAACGCGGCGGCGCCGGAGATCAGCTGCCCGTCCGCGGTCCGGACATGGAAGCGGCGCATGGCGCGGGCTCGGTCGAGATCCGCGCCGAGCGCCGGCTCGGGTGCCCCGGAGCCGACATCGACGAAGGCGAGCCGGTCCGCGCCGGCGCACCGGCGATACTGGTCGATCTCGGCCCGGCACAGTGGGCAGTCGCCGTCGTAGTAGACGCTGAGCCGCCCGTCGGAGCGATCCTCGGCCATGGCCGCGCCGGTGCTCAGGGGCTCAGTTCGCGGGCGGGCTCAGGACGAGCTTGCCCTTGAAGGGCGCGTCGGCGTTGCGCGTGCTGGTGCAGGCGTACTCCTCCTGCCCGGCCTTCATCGTCCGCAGGCGCAGCGTGCCCTTGCCGTTCTGCTTGACCGTGTAGCCCTTCTCGCTGGCGACATGCACGAGGTCTCCGTCGGCGTGCAGCACGAGGCCGTTCTCGAACTGCCCGGGCGCGGTGATCGTCACCGGCGCGTCGGCGCTGCTCACGATCTTCAGCGCGACGTTGGTTTCGGCCGGAAGCTTGAGTTCGGCCGGGTCGCAGACCGGCTTGCCGTCCTTCAGGCTGATCGTCAGCTCCACGGGCGGCATCGCGTCTGTGGCGGGCGGCGGCAGGGGCTTGCCCTGAGCCAGGGCCGGCCCTGCGGCCAGGACAGCGGAGAGAGCCAGGAGCGTCGCCGATCCGCGCGCGAGTGTCAGCATGTGGGTTCAGTCCCGATTGGAGGGGCAGCGCGCTCCGCCGAGCACACCGCCGGGAAAGGCGGCGCGGTCAGCGACGTTCCCGGGCGCAACGCCGCACCCGGGCGGATGCCAGCGATCGCGCCCGCGGGTCCCGCCGCCGGATCAGCCGGCATATCCCGGGGGCGTCACGCGGTATAAGGACCCGCTTCGGTTTTGAGTGAGGTCGATTCGCGTGCGGTCCGGTTCAAGGCTCTCCGAGCGCTGGTTCACGCTGGCGCTCTGGCTCGTCGCGCTGGTCTTCGCGTGGTTCCTGATCGGGCTCGGCTCGCTGGTCGTCGGCGATCTGCCGCAGGTTGAGCACCGCTACACTCTCGACCAGTTCCTCGACACCGACCAGGGCACGGCGTCGGCCGAGGCCCTCAAGCAGATCCGCCGGGAGCAGGACGACAACCGCCGGACGGTCGAGCAGGACCAGCTCGCCCTCGAGGCTGCGCAGGCCGCCTCCGAGGGCGCGCGCGAGACCTTCGCCAACTGGCTGAAGACCCGCGACGCCACGCAGCGGGTCGACCAGGATCCCGGGCTCATCGCGCGCACGCAGCAGCTCGACGCGCTGAAGGCCGCCGAGCGCACCATCGAGGAGCGGCTCGCGGCCCTGGCGCGGACGGGGCTCGACCTGTCGGAGCGCGAGGCGGCGCAGCTGCGCGTGGACACCGATCTGCGGGCCGCCGCGCAGACACGCCTCGACGCGGCCGAGCGCGGCCAGGAGCTGCGCGTCTTCGGCTATCGCCTCGCCCTGACGCTGCCGCTGCTGGCCCTCGCCGGATGGCTCCTGCTCAAGCGCCGCCGCACCCGCAACTGGCCCTTCGTGTGGGGCTTCGCCTTCGCGGCGGCCTTCGCGTTCTTCGTCGAGCTCGTGCCCTACATGCCGAGCTACGGCGGCTACGTGCAGTACGGCGTCGGCGTGATCGTCACCCTGGTCGCGGGCCGGGCGGCGATCAACGCGCTGCACGCCTACCGCGCCCGGCAGGCCGTGGTGGAGGCGCGCCCGGACGCCGAGCGGCGGACCGAGATCGCCACCGACCAGGCCCTGGCGCGCCTCGCCAAGAAGGCGTGCCCGGGCTGCGAGCGGCCGATCGCCCTCGACGACGCGAGCACGAATTTCTGCCCCCATTGCGGGCTCGGCATCTTCGCGCACTGCCCATCCTGCGCACAGCGCAAGAGCACCTTCGAGCGCTTCTGTCGGGCCTGCGGCACCCGGAGCCCGGATCTCGCGAGCGAGGCGCCCTGAGGCCGCCCGGGCACCCGGGCACGCCTCAGGCGTTGTCGCCCCGGATCGCCGCGATGACCGCGTCGGTGACCTGACGGGTCGTCGCCGTGCCGCCGAGGTCCGGCGTGTGCAGGTTCGGATCCGCGGTGACCCGCTCGACCGCGCGCATCAGCCGGTCGGCCGCCGGCTTCTCGCCGAGGTGCTCCAGCATCTGGCACGCCGTCCAGAAGGTCGCGACCGGGTTGGCGATGCCCTTGCCGGCGATGTCGAAGGCCGAGCCGTGGATCGGCTCGAACATCGACGGGTAGGTCCGCTCCGGGTTGATGTTGGCGGTCGGCGCGATGCCGAGCGACCCGGCCAGCGCCGCCGCGAGGTCCGACAGGATGTCCGCGTGCAGGTTCGTCGCCACGATCGTGTCGAGGGTCTCGGGCTTCGTCACCATGCGCATCGTCATGGCGTCGACCAGCATCTTGTCCCAGGTCACGTCCGGGAAGTCCTTCGCGACCGCGGCGGCGATCTCGTCCCACATCACCATGGCGTGGCGCTGGGCGTTGGACTTGGTGACCACGGTGAGCAGCTTGCGCGGACGGGAGCGGGCGAGCTCGAACGCGTAGCGGATGATCCGGTCGACCCCCGAGCGGGTCATCATCGAGACGTCGGTGGCGACCTCGTTGGGATGGCCCTGGTGGACCCGGCCGCCGACGCCGGCGTACTCGCCCTCCGAGTTCTCCCGCACGATCACCCAGTCGAGCTCCGGACCCGAGACGTTGCGCAGCGGGCTGGTGATGCCCGGCAGGATCCGGGTCGGGCGGACGTTGGCGTACTGGTCGAAGGGCTGGCAGATCGCGAGCCGCAGGCCCCAGAGGGTGATGTGGTCGGGCACGTCCGGCGCCCCAACCGCGCCAAAGAAGATCGCGTCGTGGTTCCGGATCTGGTCACGGCCGTCGGCCGGCATCATCGCGCCGTGCCTCTTGTAGTAGTCCGATCCCCAATCGAAATGGTCGAACTGGAAGGCGAAGGAGCCGGTCTTCTCGGCCAGCGCGTCGAGCACCTCGATGCCGGCGGCGATGACCTCGACGCCGATGCCGTCCGCGGGGATGGCCGCGATGGTGTAGGTCTTCGTCATGGGAGTCTTCTCGTGTGTCTTCGGGGGCGAGACGAGAAAGCGAGCGCGTGACGGTGGGCGCGGGCTCGGTGTCCGGATCGGGACGTGTAACGTTTTGTGACACTGTGCAGTTTCGCGTTGCCGTGCCGCCGGCCGCCCCTATGCTCGCCCCATGCACGAGGGCACCACAATCGCCATCGTCGAGGACGATCCCGACATCCGCGCCCTGCTCGCCGGCTACCTGGAGGGCGAGGGGTTCCGCGCCGTCGCCCTCGACGGCGGCGCGGCCCTCGACCGCCTGATCGCGGCGGGCCCCGCGCCCGACCTCGTCGTCCTCGACTGGATGCTGCCCGGCGAGGACGGCCTCTCCATCTGCCGCCGCCTCCGCGACGCCGGTGGCCCGCCCGTCGTGATGCTGACCGCCAAGGATGAGGACATCGACCGGGTCCTCGGCCTGGAGATGGGCGCCGACGACTACGTCTCGAAGCCGTTCAACCCGCGGGTCCTGCTGGCCCGGATCCGCGCGGTCCTGCGACGGGCCCACGGCGTCGGCGGCCAGCCCGCCGCGGCCGCCTCCGAGCGTCTCAGTGTCGCCGACCTCGTCGTCGATCTCGCGGCCCGCACGGTGATCACCGGCGATCCCGCCGCCGAGATCCCGCTGACCAGCGCCGAGTACGACCTGCTCCACTGCTTCGTCACCCGGCCGCAGAGGGTGCTCTCGCGCGACCAGCTCCTCGACTGGACCCGGGGCCGGACCGCCGACGCCTTCGACCGCACCATCGACGTCCAGGTCAGCCGCCTGCGGCACAAGCTCGACGCCTCGGGCAGTCAGGCCGCGTCCCTGCTCAAGACCGTGCGCAATGCCGGCTACATCCTGGCCGCCCCGGTCCGCTCCGGAACGCCGTGATGGGCCGCGTCGGGCTCCTCGGGCGCATCATGCTGCTCCTGCTCGGCGCCCTCTCTCTGCTCGTCCTCGCCACCGTGGCCCTGGATCACTGGCAGCGCCGGGAGGAGCGGCTGCCCGCGGGCTCGCGCTTCCCGCGGGTCGACCAGGCCGCCGGCATCATGACGCTGCTGCGCGACGCGGATCCCGCCCAGAGGCCGGCCATCCTGAAGGCGGTCAGCGGCGAGGTGCTGCGGGCCGAGATCGCCGACGCGCCGCCCGACACCGTCGACCTGATCCGCGAGCCCCGCCTGGAAACCCGGATCCGGCGGATGACGGCCGAGCCGGCCGACCGCGTCCAGGCCTACACCGACGCCGCCCTGCTGCGCCGCGGCGTCGATCCGGCCAACATCGCGCAGGCCGAGCGCGCCGGGCCGATCGGACGCCTCGCGCTGGCGACTTACCGGCTGCCCGACGGCCGGTACGCCGTGATCAGCGCGGCCGAGCATCATCGCTCGCTCATGCCGTGGCTGTTCGGCCAGCCGCTGAGCCTCTGGGTGGCGGTGCTCGGCGCCGCGGCGGCCGGTCTCGTCCTGGTCGGCACGCGCCACGAACTCGCACCGCTGCGCCGCCTCACCGACGCGGTCTCCCGGTTCGACGGCCGCGCCCCGGAGCGGGTGAGCGCGCCCCGGGGGGCGCCCGAGATCCGGCGTCTCGCCCAGGCAGTGCAGGGCATGCAGGAGCGGATCGCCGGCCTCATGGCCGAGCGCTCGCTGCTGATCGGCGCCATCTCGCACGACCTCAAGACCTACCTGACGCGGCTGCGCCTCCGCGCCGAAGTGGTGGCGGAGCCGATGCTCCGGGACAAGCTCGTGGCGGATCTCGACGCCATGACCGAGCTGATCGAGGCGTCCCTGGGGTTCGCCCGCGGCACCGCCGTCGAGGCGACCCGGGCGCCGGTGGATCTCGCCGATCTCGTCGCCGTCGAGGTGGCCGAGCACGCCGCCCAGGGCGCCACGATCAGCCTGACCGGCGAGGAGGTGCGGGACGCCACCGTGGCCGGTGACGCGGTCGCCCTGCGCCGGGTCGTGGCCAACCTGATCGGGAACGCCGTCAAGTTCGGACGCTCCTCGGTGGCGGTGGGGGTGAGCCGGGCCGGGACGGTGTGCCGGATCGTCGTCGAGGATGACGGGCCGGGCATTCCCGAGGCGGAGCGGACGGCGGTGTTCAGCCCGTACTACCGGGTCGAGCGCTCGCGCAGCCGACAGACCGGCGGGACAGGCCTGGGCCTCGCCATCAGCCGGCAGATCGCCGAGGCCCACGGCGGCACGGTGGTGGCGGAGGCCGGCGCGGACGGCGGCGCGCGGCTCGTCGTGACCCTGCCGAGCCTGTCCTGACGGCGGGCCGCAACGGGCCCGCAACCGGCCGTTACACATCGTTACAGGACGGCGCTCCCCGGTCACATCCGGGCAGCGCGCGCGGACGAACCTTCGCTCACACGCCGCGGCGGATCCTCCGTCCCGGCGGCGGCAGCCGGCCCCGGGCCGCGCTGACCGATCGAGCAGAAGGAGATCACCGATGTTGAAGGTTCTCGCTCCCGCCGCCCTCGTCGTGAGCCTCGCGGTGCCCGCCTCGGCGCTGCCGCTGGTGCAGGACGCCGTCTCCGACGGCGCCGACGGCGCCCGGATCATCCAGGTCTACGGCGGCTGCGGTCCCTACGGCCATCGCGGCCCGTACGGCGGCTGCCGCACCGGCGGCCAGTGGGGCGGCTACATCCGCGGCCGCTCGTGCCCGGCGGGCTTCCACATCGGCCCCTACGGCCGCCGCTGCTGGCCGAACTGAGACGCCGGGACGCTCGATCGCGTCCCCCGTTCCGCGTCCGGCCCCGCGGCCGGGTTCCCGTGGAGACACTCCCGGAGTTGAATCATGATCCGCACTCTCGTCCTGCCCGTGGCGCTCGCCGCGGGGGTTCTGTTGGCCGGCTCGAGCGCCGAGGCGCGCGACGGCTGCGGGCCCGGCTTCCACCGCAACGTCTACGGCTGGTGCCGGCCGAATCTGGGCTACAGGCCGTTCGTCTACGTTCCGGTCTATCCGCGCGTCGGCGACCGGTGGCACTACGGCTACCGCTGGCACCGACGCTTCGCGTGGGGCGGCGGCTATCGCTGGGGCGGCTTCCGCCATGCCGGCTGGCATGGGGGATGGCATGCGGGATGGCGCGGCGGCTGGCATCGGGGCTGGCACGGTGGCTGGCACCACGGCGGCTGGCACCATCGCTGGTGACCCCGTGCCGGATCCGGCCGCGCCCGTCCGCTACGGCAGGACGAGGCCCGACGCCGCGTAGGTCAGGGCCGCGACCAGGGCCGCGGCCGGCATCGTGATCACCCAGGCGATCACGATGCCCTGCGCGACGTTCCAGCGGACCGCCGAGACCCGGCGGGCGGCGCCGACGCCGACGATGGCGCCCGTGATCGTGTGGGTGGTCGAGACCGGGATGCCGAAGGCCGTCGCGGCGAACAGCGTCGCGGCGCCGCCGGTCTCGGCGCAGAACCCCTGCATGGGCGACAGCCGCGTGATCTTCGACCCCATCGTGTGGACGATGCGCCAGCCGCCCATCAGGGTGCCGAGGGCCATGGCGGTCTGGCAGGACAGCACCACCCAGAGGGGCACGTGGAAAGCCCCGCTCTCGCCGTGGGCGTAGAGCAGGGCCGCGATGATGCCCATGGTCTTCTGGGCGTCGTTGCCGCCGTGGCCGAGGGAGTAGAGCGAGGCCGAGACGAACTGGAGGCCCCGGAACACGCGGTCCACGGCGTGCGGCGTCGAGCGGACGAAGATCCACGAGACGGCCAGCATCAGCAGCAGCCCGAGGGCGAAGCCCAGGGCGGGCGAGAGGACGATGGCGGCGCTGGTGGCGATGACGCCAGGCCAGACGATCACGCCGACCCCCGCCTTGGCGATGCCGGCGCCGAGCAGGCCCCCGATCAGGGCGTGGGAGCTGGAGGACGGGATGCCGGCGTACCACGTGACCAGATTCCACGTGATAGCGCCGCCGAGCGCGCCCATGATGACCCGGTCGTCCACCGTCGCGACGTCGATAATGCCCGAGCCGACCGTGCCGGCGACGTGCAGGCCGAAGACCAGGAAGGCCACGAAGTTGAAGAACGCCGCCCAGAACACGGCGTAGCGGGGCGCCAGCACCCGCGTCGACACGATCGTGGCGATGGAGTTCGCGGCGTCGTGCAGCCCGTTCAGGAAGTCGAAGACCAGGGCGAGGACGATGAGGACGACGAGGAGCGTCACGCGGCGACCTGCGGCTCAGACATGTTCGACGACGATGCTGCTGATCTGGTTCGCCACGTCCTCGAACCGGTCCATGACCTTCTCCAGGTGGCCGTACAGCTCGGACCCGACGAGGAAGGCCATGGGGTCCCGCCCCGAGGCCTTGAACAGGGCTTTCAGCCCGTCATTGTGCAGGTCGTCGGCCCGCCCCTCCAGCTCGATGACGCGCTCGGTCAGGCTGTTCAGCGCGGCGGCGTTCTCGCCGAGGGCCCGCAGCTTCGGCAGCGCCTCGGCGGTGACCTGCGCGGCCTCCTGGATGACCGCGCCCATCTCGCGCATCGCCGGCTCGAAGGTGGTCACCTCGAAGAGCTGGACCGCCTTGGCGGTCTTGAGCATCTGGTCGATGGCGTCGTCGAGGGAGCCGACCAGGGCCTGGATGTCGCCGCGGTCGAACGGCGTGATGAAGGTCCGGCGGACCGCCAGCAGCGCCTCGCGGGTGATCCCGTCGGCCGCGTCCTCGTGGGCCGCGATCGCCGCGTAGGCCGACGGGACGGCCTGAGTCCCGTCGAGAAGTCCTCGCAGGGCGGCCGCGCCGTCCTCGAGCGTCCGCGCGTGACGCTCGAAGAGATCGAAGAACCGGTCCTCCCGCGGCATCAGGGCGCGAAACCAAGCCAGCATGGCGTGTCCGGATCGAGAGGTCGGCGCGGCGGCCGGGTGCGACGGCACCCGGCAGGCACAACGGGCGAGAGCGCCGACCCGATCCGGGAGCCGGCAAACAATCTGCCAGCGGGGCGGCGCCGGCCGGCGCCGCTCAGCGGACCGGGATGGCGGCGGCGTGGAGCCAGCCGAAATCCACCGGGTAGCCGAGCCCGTGCAGCATCTTGACCCGCTTCCAGGAGGCCGACCGCGCCGCGGCCGCGTCCTGCCCGGCGTCGATCTCGGCGCTCTCCATCTCCTGGAGCTCGCGGGTCAGCGACTCGCGCAGGCCTGCGGCCTTCATGTTGCCGAGCGCGGCGGTGAAGGCCTGCTCGGCGATCCGAACCTGATCACAAATCTGACGCACGCTCATCAGTACCGATCCCTCCAGCCCGGCGTGAACACTGCATTTCCGCAGTGAACAGGTAGCTATCACGCGCGCCGGCGGCGGGAGATGTACGTCTTTGGTGCAGCGCTAGTCACCGCATGGGGAGCAGGCCGGGTCGCCGCATCGTCCGCGGCGGACGCGCCCAGCGCCGCTTGCGCCCGAAGGTGCGGCGCGGATCGGCGAGACGCGCGTCCATCTCCATCTTGCGACCCAACCGCGGCTGGACGCTGGCGCCGATCGCCACCAGCGCGGCCGAACCGATCAGCGCCACGAGTACCGCACCCCAGAACACGCTCTCGAACATCAGGCACTCCCGGTCTGGAGCCCCGCCGCGGACCGTTCCGGACTGCGGACGATTGCTGATGAAGCTAGACCATTCCCGCGAATGTAATCAACGCCCTGTATCGCCGGGTATTCGACTGTCGACAACTGATTGCGCCCACCCGCGACGCCCGCGCGTGGTGGGCGTCCCGTCCTTGCGCGGGATCAATGCGCGCGCCGCCCCGGTCTCCCACGATCCCCGCGCCCAACCGGAGCCCGGACCATGCGCCTCTATCGCGTCACCTTCTACAAGACCGTCGCGGACGATACCGGCCACGAGCACCGGGTGCGGCAGCGCGCGATCCTGGTCCGGGCGCCGTCGGAGGTGTCGGCCGTCTGGCAGGCCAAGGCGCTGCTCTGCGCGGGGGCCCGGGTGGTCGACTGGCGCCTGCGCGCCGACAGCTGCGAGGTCGCCGCCCTGCCGGCCGCCGCGTAGGTCGACCGGACCTGCGGGCACCGGGACCGGCCCGGATCCGCGCCGGCCATCGACGCCGCACCCGAGCCCGTCCCTCTCGCTTCCGGGACGTGCGGGTGGATCCGAGACGACGAGGTTCGGCCTCCGCGCTCGGCCTCGTGACCGGGACCGCGCCCCGGCCGCAACGTCAGCGGGTGCGGCACCGCACGCCGCGGGACCGGGCCCGTCCCGCTGCGGCCCCATTCCGCTGCGACACGGCCCCGGTCGGCGAGGCGATCGCCAGCGCCCGCTCCCTCTGCCTCGCGGTGGCGGCGACGATCCCGACGCCGGCCCCCCGCTCCCCGCCGAGCCCGCCTCGGCGGGCCGGGCCGATCGGGGCGGATTTTACCAAGCGTTCATCCTCCGGGTGTCCGATCCGGAGGGTCACAGGCGGGAAAGCGGAAGCGATGCCGAGCGAGACGAACCGAGCGATTCAGGATGCCCCGGCGCAGGAGCCGATCCTGGAACTGTGGCGCATCCTCGCCCTCGCGCTGATCGTCGCGGCCGGCATGCTGTTCGTCCATCTGGTCGTGCCCGCCGAGGCCGACGCGGCCCCGGTCGCCACGGCGCAGATCGCGGGCGCCCAGATCCTGCGGTGACGGGCACGGCCTGACAGGCGACCCCGACGCGGCGCCCGAGCCGCCCCCGGCCGCCCCGCCTACTCGCCGCGCGCCGCGCCGAGCCCGGCCTGATCCAGCGCACTCGCGGCCGCCCTCAGCTCGCGCCGGGCTTCGGCGATCGCCGTCTCCTTCTCGTCGCCCTGCGCGTTCAGGGCCTCCAGGAAGGCGGTCCAGTCCGCGCGGGCACTGCTCGGGATCTGGCCGTCGAGCTTCTGGCGCAGCAGGGCGACGCGGCCCTCGGGCGTCGCGACCGTCGGGGCCGCGGCGTCGGCGTCGTACACGCCGACCGCGCAGGTCTGGTCCCCGGCCCGGGTGTAGTAGGTGGTCTTGGGCTCCTCGACGGTGCTGCCCGGCTTGGGGAACAGGTAGCGGATCACCGAGATCTGGCCGGGCCTGGCCGTGTCCAGCATCGTGCGGATGAAGTGGTGGCCGGTCCGGTCGTGCAGGTCGCGGACGTCGTGCCCCTTCAGGATCGGGTTCGGGTGGGCGGTCATGACGCCGTCCGCATCGATACAGAACACGTAGGTGTCGGCGGTGCGGAACCCGCGCGTGCCGTCGGTGAAGTCCTGGAGCGCCCGGGTCCGGTCGGCTTTCAGGGCCCGATCGACGCGGCCGAGCATCCAGGAGGCGAGGCCATTCGGGCTCGGATCGTCGCAGGATACCGGAGCCTCACCGTCACCGCAGGCCCGGGCCGGCGCGACCGGTCCCAGTCCGAGCAGCGCGAGGATCGCCAGTCTCGAAGCCCTGGACGCCATCGGCCTCTCCCGCTTTCAACATGACGTGTCGAACCGGTGGAATGAGAGACCTGTCAGCCTGAACCGGTCATCACCCGAACAAGGGATGACAGGGCGAGAGACGCCGCACTGCCTCACTGCATCGGCAGCGGCACCGCCTCCACGGCGACGTCGCCGATGCCCCGGGCGGCGAGGGCCGCGCGCAGGGCGTCGGTCAGGCAGGTGCCGGCCGTGAAGGCGCCGAGCGCCGAGCCGTGCCGGTCCGCCTCGCGGGGGAGGGGGCCGATCAGCTGCACGACGCGCCGGGCGATGGCGGGCGCCGGGTCGATCCAGGTCACCGGCCAGGGCGCGACCGCCTGGAGGCGCGGCAGCAGCAGCGGATAGTGGGTGCAGGCGAGGCAGACCACGTCGGTGCGCCGCCCGTCCGCCTCGGTGACGAAGCAGGGGGCGATCTCGGCGGCGAGGGTGGCGTCGTCCACCGGCGCGCCCGCGAGCTCGGTCTCCGCGAAGCCGGCGAGGTTCTGCGAGCCGACCAGCGTCACCGCGCAGGAGCCCGCGTAGGTCGCGATCAGGTCGTGGGTGTAGGAGCGCGCCACCGTGCCGGGCGTCGCCAGCAGGGTCACGAGCCGCGAGCGCGTCGCCTCGGCGGCGGGCTTGATCGGCGGGACCACCCCCACGAAGGGCGTCGTGAAGCGCTGGCGCAGCGCCGGGAGCACCAGCGTCGAGGCGGTGTTGCAGGCGATGACCACGAGGTCGGGCCGGTGGGTCGCGACCAGCCGCTCCATCACGGCGAGGACGCGGGCGACGAGGGTCGCCTCCGAGAGCCGGCCGTACGGGAAGGCGGCGTCGTCGCCGACATAGACGTAGCGGGCATCCGGGCGGGCGCGCCGCACCGCGTCGAGGACGGTCAGGCCGCCGAGGCCGGAATCGAACACCAGGATGGTCGGCTCTGCGGCGCAGCGCAGAGCGGCGGCGGACAGGCTGGCCCCGGCCATCAGATCGATCCGCATGAGAACCCCGGACTCCTCGAAGAGCGTCCCAAAATCTCGGCAGCGAGGGTTAAGGCGGTGTCACTGCGGCGAGAGAAAGACCCGTGATCCCCAACCCGTTCCGTTAACCGCCGTGCCGACGCGGCGAAGAGGCCCGGTGGGCCGAGCGGCGACCGCGCGCCGACCAGGCGCACACGAAGCCGCCGCGTCCGCTCTTGCAGAGGTTGTCGGAACACGGCCGGAACATATCTTCTGCGCGCCGGCCGGGGTCGAGAAGACGGTTCTCGGTCAGGCCCGAAAAAAGGGATCATCGTCATGGCAGCGACAGCCGCACTGCGCCCGGACGAGAGACGCGACCCCGCGGCACCGGCCTTCCCGCCGCCGCAGGTCACGGCCCGGCCGATCGACCGGGCCGCCTGGATCGCCGCCTACCGGCAGGTCCGGAGCGAGACCGAGCGCCGCGCCGCGCCGCTCTCGCCGGAAGACCAGCAGGTCCAGTCGATGGCCGATGCCAGCCCGACCAAGTGGCACCGGGCGCATGTCACGTGGTTCTTCGAGCAGTTCCTGCTGCGGGAGCACCTGCCGGGCTACGCGATCTACGACGCGCGGCTGCACTACCTGTTCAACTCGTACTACGTGGCGGCCGGTCCCCGTCAGCCGCGCATCCAGCGCGGCATGATCACCCGCCCGACCATGGCGGAGGTCGCGGCCTACCGCGCCCATATCGACCGGGCGGTCGAGGCCCTGCTGGGCCAAGCCTCCGAGCGCGCGCTCGAGGCAGTGCTGCCGATCCTGGAGATCGGCCTCTACCACGAGCAGCAGCACCAGGAGCTCCTCCTCACCGACATCCTGCACGCCTTCGCGCAGAACCCGCTGAACCCGGCCTACGACCCGGACTGGCGCTTCCCGAAGGCGGCGGCGCAGGCCGGCCAGGTCACCCTCGACCGCGCGATCGCGTGGATCGGGCATGCGGGCGAAGGGTTCTCGTTCGACAACGAGTCGCCCCGGCACGAGACGCTGATCCCGGCCGGCCGCCTCGACCGGGCGCTGGTGACGAACCGCCAGTGGCTCGCCTTCATGGAGGATGGCGGCTACGCCAAGCCGGAGCTGTGGCTCTCCGACGGCTGGTACGCCGGGCCGGCGGAGGGCTGGGAGGCCCCCGGCTACTGGCGCCGGGACGGGGAGGGGTGGGCAACCATGACGCTGGGCGGCGAGCGCCCGGTGGACCTCGACGCGCCCGTCACCCACGTCAGCTACTACGAGGCCGACGCCTACGCCCGCTGGGCCGGCCGCTTCCTGCCGACCGAGTTCGAGTGGGAGGTCGCGGCCCGCGACGGCGGCCTGCCGGACGCCTTCGGCCTCGTCTGGCAATGGACCCGCAGCGCCTACGTCCCCTACCCGGGGTACCGGCCGCTCCCGGGTGCGCTCGGCGAGTACAACGGCAAGTTCATGGCCAACCAGTTCGTGCTGCGGGGCTCGTCGGTGGCGACCCCCGAGGGCCATGCCCGGCTGCCGTACCGCAACTTCTTCTATCCGCACCAGCGCTGGCAGTTCACCGGCCTGCGCCTCGCCGACGCCGCCTGACGCGCCCCGGAGCCGCCCTTGACCATCAAGCCCACCTTCGCCGACGCGACGCCGGTCACGCTGGACGCGCCACCGCTGAGCTTCCTCGACGACGTCCGCGCGGGCCTGTCCAAGCCCCAGAAGGCCCTGTCGCCGAAATACTTCTACGACGAGGCCGGGTCCGCGCTGTTCGAGGCGATCACCCGGCTCCCGGAATACTACCCGACCCGGACCGAGATCGGCATCCTCGACGCCTGCGGGCCCGAGATCGCCGCGCTGCTGCCGGCCCACGCGGCGCTGGTGGAGTTCGGCAGCGGCTCGACCGTGAAGCTGCGCCGTCTCCTGCGCCACCTCGACACCCTCGCGGCCTACGTGCCGGTGGACGTCTCCGGCGAGTTCCTGCGCGGGCAGGCGGAGGTCCTGCGGGGCGACTTCCCGGACCTGCGGGTCGAGCCGGTCGTGGCCGACTTCACCCGCGACTTCGACCTGCCGGAGAGCCTGAACGGCCTGCCGCGCGCCGGGTTCTTCCCGGGCTCGACCATCGGCAACTTCGACCCGCACGAGGCCGAGGATCTGCTGCGCCGGTTCGGCCGGATCCTGGGGCCGGGCGCCCACATGATCGTCGGCGTCGACCTCGTGAAGGACGCGGCGGTGCTGGAGGCCGCCTACGACGACGCGCAGGGCGTCACCGCCGCCTTCAACCTCAACCTCCTGACCCGGATCAACCGGGAACTCGCCGGGCGCTTCGAGCCCGACGCCTTCGGCCACCGGGCGGTGTTCAACACCGACGCCTCGCGGATCGAGATGCATCTCGTCGCCCGCGACGCCCAGGCGGTGCGGGTCGGCGCCGACACCTTCGCGTTCGCGGCGGGCGAGACGATCCACACCGAGAGCAGCTACAAGTACACGCCGGCCACGTTCCGCGCGCTGACCGAGCGGGCGGGCTGGACGTGGCTGACGGTCTGGACCGACCCGGACCAGCTGTTCTCGGTCCACGCGCTCCGGCTGGACTGAGCGGGGCCGGGCGGGGCACGCGGATCCATGCGCTTCGGCCCGCGCTGGTTCCTGCTGGTGGCGCCCGCCCTGGGGGCCCTGGCGGGGCTCCTCTACGGGGTGATCTTCGGGATCGCCCCGCTGACCGGGACGGCGATCCGCGGCGCGATCATCGGCACGCCGATCCTGCTCTACGAGCGGCAGTTGCTGGCGCCGCGGCTGCGCGACCGCATCCGCGGCCTCGCGACGCCGCTGTTCCTGCTCGCCACCGTGGCGCTCTACATCGCGCTGATCGTGGTCGGGAACGCGGTCGCCAGCACGGTGCTGAACCAGCTGTTCCGCTTCATGTACAGCGAGCGGAACGCGATGCTGATGTCGCAGTCCGGCCTGCTCTACGCGCTCGGCATCTCGGCCCTGGTGGTGTTCGTGTTCCGGGTCCGCGACCTGATCGGCCCTGGCGTCTTCGCGAACCTGCTGATCGGGCGCTACCACCGGCCGATCAGCGAGGAGCGGATCTTCCTCTTCCTCGACGTGACCGGGTCGACGCGCTTCGCCGACCGCCACGGCGACCGGGCGGCGCAGGCCTATCTCGGGCAGGTCTTCAACGCCCTGGCGCTGCCGGTGGCGCGCGCCCGCGGCTCGATCGACGACTACGTCGGCGACCTCGCGCTGGTGACCTGGACGATGGAGCGGGGCCTGCGCGACGCCGCCTGCCTGCGCTGCGTCTTCGCGTTCCAGGAGCGGCTCGCCGCCGAGGCGGAGAGCTGGCGGGATCGCTTCGGGCAGGTGCCGCAGTTCCGCGCCGCGCTGCATTGCGGCCCGGTCGTGACCGCCGAGATCGGGCTGGAGCGGCACAAGATCGCGTATTTCGGCGACGTCGTGAACACGACGGCCCGGCTGGAGGCCCTGTCGAAGACCTTGGGCGTCGACGTCCTCGTCTCGGCCGACCTCCTCGCCCGGCTCGGCCCGCTGCCGGACGACCTCGTGGCGGAGGATCTCGGAGCCCACGCCCTGCGCGGCCGCGCCGAGCCCCTGGCGGTGGCGGCGATCCGGCGCCGGACCGCCGTCGCGGCACCCGCGCGACCGCTGCCGAGCCGCGCCGCGACCGCGTGAACCGCCGCGGCGACGAGCCCGTCAGGCGCCGAGCGCCTTCAGCACCGCCCGGGCGGCGCGCTCGCCGTCGAGGGTCGCCCCGCCCACCGTCATGGCGCCGCCGCCCGCCAGCGCCTCCCCGGCGAAGAACACGCGCCCGCCGACCGGCGCGCGCAGGCGGTCGCGGGCCTCCGCGTGGCCGGGGGCGGCGATCGAGTAGGAGCCCCGGGCGTGCGGGTCCGTCCACCAGCCGGCGAGGCGCCCGGCCTGGACGGCGCTGCGGGCGCCGCCGCCGAGGACCGCGACCAGGCGCTCGGTGGCGAGCGCCACCGCCTCCGCCTCACCGGCCCGGCACAGGTCGCGCGCGAGGTCGCCGCCGAGATTGGCCACCGCCAGGGACCTGCCGAAGGGCTGCATCTCGAAGTAGATCGTCGGGCCGCCCGTCGCCACCGAGACCGCGTCGCCGAGGTCGGCACCGTCGAGGCGCGCGGGGTCGAGGCGCAGGCCGATCTTGGTGTAGGCGCCCATCGACAGGCCGTCGAGCGCCGTCCGGGCGGCGTCCGGCAGGTCCGGCGCGAACGCCACGGCCCCGGCCTTCAGCACGCCGACCGGCACCGTGACGATGGCGGCGGCGGCCGCGATCGTGCCCCGCGCCGTCTCGACCCGGACCCCGCGGCCCGACCAGTCGATCGCCCGCACGGGGCAGCCGAGGCTGACCGGCAGGTCGGCGAAGTGCCGCGCCACGAGGTCGCCGTAGCCGTCGATCCAGAGGTCGGAGCCGGACCAGAGCCGGTCGTAGTCCACGGCCGAGACCCGCTCGGGATCCTCGCCGAGGGAGAGCCGGCTCAGGCCGGCCGCCGCCAGGGCGGCGTCGGGGCCGCCGGCCCCGGCCGCCTCCGCCAGGGACGGGTCGCCGCCCTTCGGGGCGAGCAGCGCGTCGAGGCCGGAGAAGCCGGCACGCCGCCGCGCCGCCTCGGCGACGGTGGCGGGACGGCCGTCGACGACGAGCCGGCGCGCCCAGCCGTCCTCGCGGGCGACGTGCGCCCCGGCCGCCCGGGCGATGGGCGCCCAGGGATTGCGCTCGGCCCAGTGGATGTACTCGGCGCCGGCGTCGAACCGGCACGCGTCGCCGAGCGCCCGGTCGGTGAAGGCGCGGCCGCCGATCCGGTCCCGGGCCTCGACGAGGGTGAAACTCTGCCCTGCCGCCCGCAGGAGGGCGGCGGCCGCGAGCCCCGCGGCCCCGGCGCCGACGACGACCACGGATCCGCCGCCGGCGCGGGCCCGGAGGGCCGGCATCGCCAGGAGGGGGGCGGCGAGCAGCGATCGACGGGTCGGTGTCATGGGCGCGCCCGCTCGGAACCGTCCGGAGGCGTCGCCTCCCCCGCGCCGGGACCCGCGGCGGCGCGCTAGCCGCGCGCGCCCTGGGGACCCGAACGCTTCTCCATCATGGCCTTGACCTGCATCAGCTGGTCCCAGACCTGGCCCGGCGAGGTGCCGAAGAAGTCGAAGCCGGCGGCGATGCCCCAGTAGATGCCGAAGCAGATGAACGGCACGAGCACCCAGGCCAGCACCTCCTCGCCGCGGCGGCGCCGCTGGCGACGCCGGCGCCGCTCCTCGCGCCGGGTGAGCTTCTTGGGGGGCGCCGGCTGCGCGACGGGGGACAGAGGTCCCTCGTGCAGGTTGTCAGTCATCGGGCGCCTCCTCGCCGCGGCGCATGCGCGTCGCGGCGGTCATAGACCGGCGGCCCCCGAGTCCGGAAGGCCGCCAGCCGGCCTGCACACCATTAGGCGCGCACGAGTGGCACCTTCGGCACGGTCCGGACGCCGCCGCCCGAGCTGCCGCCGCCGCCCTTGTTGTCCTTCGGCGTCTTCTTCCGGGCCGCGGTGCGGGGCTTGGCGCGCTTGTGGCGCTTGGCGGCGTTGGTCACGTCCTTCTCGGGCTTGGGCGTCACGGGACCCGCCGGGAAGTCGAAGCCCAGGCTGTCCTTGGCGCCGGCCTTGGCCTCGCCGTCCTCCGGCTTGCGGACGACCACGCGGACCGCGCCGCCGTCCTTGAGCTTGCCGAACAGGACCTCGTCGGCGAGCGGCGTCTTGATGGTCGACTGGATCAGCCGGGCCATCGGGCGCGCGCCCATCGCGTCGTCGTAGCCGTGCTCCACCAGCCAGTCCCGGGCCTCGTCGGAGAGCTCGATCGTGACGTTGCGGTCGGCGAGCTGCGCCTCGAGCTGGAGGACGAACTTGTCCACCACCTTCGCCACCACGTCCTTCGGCAGGTGGCCGAACGAGATGATCGCGTCGAGCCGGTTGCGGAATTCCGGCGCGAACAGCCGGTTGATCGCCTCGACGTCGTCGCCGGAGCGCTTCGACTGGGTGAAGCCGTAGGCCGCCTTGGCCAGGTCCGAGGCGCCCGCGTTCGACGTCATGATGATGATGACGTTGCGGAAATCGACCTGCTTGCCGTTGTGGTCGGTCAGCTTCCCGTGATCCATCACCTGCAGCAGGATGTTGAACAGGTCCGGATGCGCCTTCTCGATCTCGTCGAGGAGGAGCACGCAGTGCGGGTGCTGGTCGATCCCGTCGGTGAGCAGGCCGCCCTGGTCGAAGCCCACGTAGCCGGGGGGCGCGCCGATCAGGCGGCTCACCGTGTGGCGCTCCATGTACTCCGACATGTCGAAGCGCAGCATCTCGACGCCGAGCGAGGCGGCGAGCTGCTTGGCGGCCTCGGTCTTGCCGACGCCGGTCGGGCCCGCGAACAGGTACGAGCCGATCGGCTTGTCCGGGTCGCGCAGGCCGGCCCGGGCCAGCTTGATCGCCGAGGTTAGGGCCTCGATGGCGTTCGGCTGTCCGTAGACCACGCGCTTCAGGTTCTCGGTCAGGTGCTGGAGCACCACCGCGTCGTCCTTGGAGACCGTCTTCGGCGGGATCCGGGCCATCGTGGCGATGGTCGCCTCTATCTCCTTGATGCCGATGGTGCGCTTGCGGCGCGCCTCCGGCACCAGCATCTGCGAGGCGCCGGTCTCGTCGATCACGTCGATCGCCTTGTCGGGCAGCTTGCGGTCGTTGATGTAGCGGGCCGACAGCTCCACCGCGGCCTTCACGGCCTCGGTCGTGTACTTGAGCTTGTGGAACTCCTCGAAGTACGGCCGCAGGCCCTTCACGATCTCGATCGTGTCGGGGATCGACGGCTCGTTGACGTCGATCTTCTGGAAGCGCCGCACCAGGGCGCGGTCCTTCTCGAAGTACTGGCGGTACTCCTTGTAGGTGGTCGAGCCGATGCAGCGCAGCGTGCCGGAGGCGAGCGCCGGCTTGAGCAGGTTCGACGCGTCCATGGCCCCGCCCGAGGTCGCGCCGGCGCCGATCACCGTGTGGATCTCGTCGATGAACATGATCGCGTTCGGGTGCGCCTCGATCTCCTTCATGACCTGCTTGAGGCGCTCCTCGAAGTCGCCCCGGTAGCGGGTGCCGGCGAGCAGCGTGCCCATGTCGAGGGAGAAGACGGTCGCGTCGGCGAGCACCTCCGGCACCTCGTGCTGGATGATCTTGCGCGCCAGACCTTCGGCGATCGCGGTCTTGCCGACGCCGGGATCGCCGACCAGCAGCGGGTTGTTCTTCTGCCGGCGGCAGAGGACCTGGATCGTCCGCTGGACCTCGCTCTCGCGGCCGATCAGCGGGTCGATCTTGCCGTCGCGGGCCTTCTTGTTGAGGTTGACGCAGTAGGCGTCGAGCGCGTCGCCCTTCTTCTTGGCGCCGCGGGGATCGCCCTCGTCGCTCGGACGCTCGGACGCGCCCTCCTCGTCGGCGCCGCGCACGGGCTTCGCCTCGGAGGCGCCGGGCCGCTTGGCGATGCCGTGGCTGATGTAGTTGACCGCGTCGTAGCGGGTCATGTCCTGCTCCTGCAGGAAGTAGGCGGCGTGGCTCTCGCGCTCGGCGAAGATCGCCACCAGCACGTTGGCGCCGGTCACCTCCTCGCGGCCCGACGACTGGACGTGGATCACGGCGCGCTGGATCACGCGCTGGAACCCGGCCGTGGGCTTGGCGTCCTGCCGGCCATCGCCGGTGAGGTTGGAGAGCTCGGTGTCGACGTAGTCGACCAAGCTGCGCTTGAGCGTGTCGATCTCGACGTTGCAGGCGCGCATGACCGCGGCCGCATCTTGGTCATCCACCAGGGCGAGCAGGAGATGCTCCAGCGTCGCGTATTCGTGCCGGCGCTCCCCGGCGAGCGCCAGGGCGCGGTGGAGGGCTTGTTCTAGGCTGCGTGAGAAGCTTGGCAAAGCTGGCCTCTGTCCTTCGTGCCTACCGCGAGCGGCGCCTATTTCTTTTCCATAACGCACTGGAGAGGATGTTGGTGTTTGCGTGCGAAGTCCATGACCTGCGTCACCTTGGTCTCCGCCACCTCGTAGGTGAAGACCCCGCACTCGCCGACCCCGTTCTGATGCACGTGCATCATGATCTGGTAGGCGTCCTCGTGGCTCTTGTTGAAGAACCGCTCGACCACCAGGACCACGAACTCCATCGGCGTATAGTCGTCGTTCAGAAGGAGTACCCGGTACAGACTCGGCCGCTTGGTCCGCGGCTTCGTGCGCGTGATGATCGCGGTGTTGGACCGGTCGTCGCCCCCGGGCGTGCGCGAACCGGATGCCGTGACCGCGATACGCGCCGGCCGGTGCTCCCTGGTCGAACTCGCGGTGCCCTGCATGGGGACCTGTCTCATGTGCGTCGAACCGATCCCTTGCTCGGAGCGGGCGCCGCCGGCCCTCACGGCCGATCCTGATCCTGGCCTGCCGGGAGCAGCGCTCAGCTCCACGCCGTTTAATCTACAGACGGTGAGCCGACTTCGCCAGACGCCTGTGCGCACTTGTCCGCCCTGCACCGCGTGTCCCCGGCGCATGATGGCCGACCCGCTAGCGCGCCGGGCCGGGACGGGCCGCGGCCGGTGCCAGCGCCTTCGGCCGCAGGAACGCGCCGGTCAGGCCCAGCATCGCGTCGCCGGCGGCGGCCGAGCGAGCCGCGGCGCGCTCCCCGGCCCGCTGCAGGTACGCGGCCTGCACCGCCAGGATCTCGGTCGGGCTGCGCGCCACCGCCAGCGCCCCCCAGGTCGCCCCGAGGTCGTCGAGGGCCTTCTTGACCGAGTCGAGATACTCGATGCCGAGGGTCTGGGCCGCGCGGCTCGCGATCCCGAACCGCCGCAGGGGCGTCCCGAAGCCGGAGGCGACCGGGCTCAGGGGGAGGGCAGGGGGTTTCTGCATCGCCGATCTCCGGTCCGCCGCCGAGCCGGCCCGCCATCCGCGACCGACAGTTTCGGATCGCCGGGAGAGTGTGCGGCACGACAGCCAGCGTCAAGCTCGGGCCTGTAAGAGCGGCCGGCCGCAACCGGCACGGCATGGCCGACCGGCAACAGCGGGTCGGGAACGGCCGGTAAGCGGATGCCGGACCGGCACGATCCGGCACTCGCCGCGATCGCATTAACGGGCCTGTAACTGCACTTGCCTAACTCTCCACTGATGCAGCGGGGCCACGTGATCGGCGGAAGGCTCTGCAGGGGATACGACCGGCCAGATCCGGTCTCGCGAGGCAATCAGGCGTGATGCGTAGCGTAGTAGGCCGCTCCCGGACGATTCCAGCGCTCCCGGCCGCGATCCTGGCCGCCGCCGTCCTGACGGCCATGGCCTCACCGGCCGACGCCCGGCGCGGTCGGCACCACCACGCCCGCGCCGGCGGCGGCTACAACCCGCCCTACGCGGCGATGGTCGTGGACGTGAAGAGCGGCAAGACCTTGCACGCGGTGAACGAGGACGCCCTGCGGCACCCGGCCTCGATCACCAAGGTGATGACGCTCTACATGCTGTTCGAGCAGATGGAGCGGGGTAAGTTCGCCCTCGATTCCGACCTGACCATCTCGGCCCACGCCGCCGCCCAGGCGCCGTCCAAGCTCGGCCTGCGCCCCGGCCAGACCATCTCGGTCGAGGACGCCATCAAGGCGATCGTGACGAAGTCGGCGAACGACGTGGCCTGCGCCATCGGCGAGAACATCGCCGGCTCCGAGGAGCGCTTCGCCCAGATGATGACCGCGAAGGCCCACGCCCTCGGCATGAGCCGCACGCACTACGCCAACGCCTCGGGCCTGCCCGATCCGGACCAGCTGACCACCGCGCGTGACCTGACCGTGCTGGCCCGGGCGATCCAGGACCGGTTCCCGCACTACTACCGCTACTTCCAGACCCGGTCCTTCGCGTTCCGCGGCCGGGTGATCGGCAACCACAACCGCCTCCTGGGCAACGTCCAGGGCGTCGACGGGATCAAGACCGGCTACACGCGGGATTCCGGCTTCAACCTGATGACCGCGGCGAAGTCCGAGGGGCGCCAGATCGTGGCGATCGTGCTGGGCGGCAAGTCCGGCGCGAGCCGCGACCGGATCATGGCCGACCTCGTCCGCGCCAGCCTGCCGCGCGCCTATGCCGGCGCCCGGATCTCGGCGCCGGTCACCGAGGTCGCCGAGCGCGCCCGCCCGGCGGTCGTCGCCGACGCGGTCTCGCGGACCCGCACGCAGGTCGCCTCGGCGGACGACGAGGACGTCGAGACAACCGGCACCACCGGCGAGCCCCTCGACCTGTCCCCCGCCAAGACGACGACGCCGGGCGGCACCTGGAAGCCCGGCCCGCAGGGGATCCCGAAGGCGGCCCAGGCCTATGCCGGCGGCGGCAACGCCCAGCCGCCCTTCCCGGGCGCGTCCAAGTCCACGGCCCGGGTGGCCTCCCTCGAGCGCGACGAGCCGCCGAAGGCGGTCTCCGGCGCCCGCGTCGTCCCGACCGCCTGGGTGATCCAGCTCGGCGCCATGGACGACGAGTCCAAGGCCCGGACGATGCTCTCGGAAGCGCGCGCCAAGGTCGGCGGCAGCCTGTCGAAGGCCGCGCCCTACACGGTCAAGGTCGAGCACGGCGGCACCACGCTGTTCCGCGCCCGCTTCTCGGGCTTCTCCGAGCAGGATTCCGCCCAGGAGGCCTGCTCGGCCCTGAAGCGAAGCGGCTTCAGCTGCTTCGCCACCCGGAGCTGAGACCCGCGAGACCCGCCGGCGCGCCCGCGCGCCGCGTTTCGCGAGCCACCGGCGCGCCCGCGCGCCGGTTACGGAACGGCCGCGACCGAGTTCGTCCGCGGCCGACGATCGGTAACTCTCTGACAACGCGCGTGGAGTTCAGCGATGTCGGTTCAGAAGCCTGTCCCGGGCCGCGTTGACGCGCGCCGCGCCCTCGGCGCTGCCCCCCTGGTCGGGGTGGGCGCGCTTCATGAGAGACCGGTGGGCCGACCGGATCTCCTCAGCGGTCGCCCCGCGCTGAAGCCCCAGGATCTCGTACGCCTGCTCCTGCGTCATCGCCCCTGGATGCGGCGGACGGCGCGGCCGCGGGTCGCGATCGCCCTCAGCGTCTACACGCCATCCGGGCGACCGGCGGTCGAGATACGGCTCTAGCAGGGCGGCGCCGGCGGCGTCGCGGATCCGGCAGAGCCGCAGCAGCTCGACCACGGCCCCGGTGGGCATGCTGTCGAGCCACGCGCCGGCGCCCGGCCCCGCGATGACGCGGCCCGTGCGCAGGCTGCCGTCCGGGCGCACGAGGGCGTCGATCAGGACCGTGCGGAAGCGGCGGTCCTCCGGGTCGCGCGGGCGCTCGCCGGATCCCGGCCGGATCAGCCGGCGCAGCCGCGCGGTCATGGCGGCCTGGCCCTCGATCATCCAGACGCCGCTCAGCCCGAGCAGTGCCGCGAGGACGAAGTTCCCGCGCAGGAGCAGGAACCCGGCCGCGAGCAGCGCGAAGGCGCCGAAGGTCGGCAGACGCGCCCGCCCGAGGGCGGCGCCGAGGCCAGCCCGGAGACCGCCGCGGAGCCTCCGGCCGAGGCCGCCCGAGTTCTTCGACAGCCACCACAGGGTCAGGCAGGCGAGCAGGCCAGCGAACAGCACCATCGCTCAGCGCCGCACGCCGTAGAGGGCGGACGCGCTCCCGCCGATCTGGATGCTCGTCCCGTCCCCGAGATCGAAGTGGCCCGGCCGGCGCGGCGTCGGCGGGCGGACGCTCGCGTCGCAGCCGGGCTGCGGCGGGAGGCGCACGCCCTCGGGCAGGTTCTCCGGGCAGAGGCGCGCGCGCGTGGGCGCCTCGCCGGCGCGCGCGGCGGCGGCGAGGAGGATCAGGGACAGGAGGAGGGCCGCGCGCGTCATCGCCGGTTCTCCGCGACCTCGGCGGTGGTGACGCGGACCTGCCGGATCCGGCCGTCGCGCTCCACCTTGAGGGTCACGCCGGCGCCGAGGCCGGCCTCCTCGATGGCCGCGGTCAGGTCCGCGAGGCGGTGGACCGGGCGATCGTTGGCCTCGACGATCACGTCGCCGAGGTCGCCGGTCTGCGGGTCGACGCCGCGCAGACCGGCCTGCGCGGCCGGGGAGCCGGGCAGCACCCGCACGATCACCACGCCGTCGATGCCGAGCCGCGCGGTGGCCGCCTCCTGGGCGGCGATGATGCCGATGCCGGGATTGCGCACGCGGCCGGCCTTGATGAGCTCCGGCACGATCCGGTTCACCACGTCGACGGGGATCGCGAAGCCGATGCCGGCGCTGGCGCCGGAGGGCGAGACGATGGCGGTGTTGACGCCGATCAGCCGGCCGGCGGAATCGAGGAGCGGGCCACCGGAATTGCCCGGGTTGATCGCCGCGTCCGTCTGGATGACGCCGGACACTTCGCGGCCCTCGCTCGTCGGCATGCGGCGGCGCACGGCGCTGATGACGCCGGTGGTCAGCGTGTGGTCGAGGCCGAACGGGTTGCCGATGGCGAAGGCCGACTGCCCGACCTTGAGATCGGCCGAGGTGCCGATCGCCAGCGGCGGCGGCATGGTCCGCACCCGCCCCAATTGCAGGACCGCGAGGTCGTAGGACGGTGCCATCCCGACGAGGGTGGCGGGCACGACCTCGCCGTCGCTCATCCGGACCGAGACCGAGCCGCCGCTCCGCGCGGCGTTCTGCACGACGTGGGTGTTGGTGACGATGTGGCCGGCGCCGTCCCACACGAAGCCGGTGCCGGTCTGCGTCCCGCCCTGCTCGCCGCCCTGGTCGTCGAGGTCGAGCAGGTCGCGGTTCTGCCCGGCGCCCTGCGCGAAAACGTGAACGACGGACGGGCTCGCGCGCTCGAACAGCGCGACCGTCGAAGACTCGGCCGGCGCCAAATCGCCGCGGGCCGTGATCGCCCGGGGCGTGTCGGCCGCGTAGAGCAGCGGCTGCAGGTAGGGCTGGGCGACGTAGAGCGCCAGCAGGACCAGGACCGCGGCGAGGACGATGCGCACGGTACGATCCGGCACGGGTGACTCCGAGAGAAGCGCGTAGGCGGGCCCCGACGGGCCGAGCCTTAAGTGCGCGTTCAGGATCGGGGCGTCAACACAGAGAGGCGCCGCCGCCGACAGGCCCCTGACGTGTTCTGGCGCACGTCGGCGACCGGCGCAGACTGGCTAACGGAATGGTCATCATTCAGGAGCCACAATTCTCGCAAGTCCAGGGCAGCTCAGTCGCGCTCAATACGGACATGGAACACCGAACCGCGCCCGAACTCGTGCCTCGGCACCGGATGCTGGTTTCGAGAACCGCCCGAATTGATCGCAAAGCTGCCGCAGAGATGCTTGCATTGACGCTCAGACCATCGATCGCCGCAGCCCCTCGGCAGAGCCCGGCGGCGGCGATCTGAACGGTCCAAAACGGTTCGGAAGGACGAAACCCATGGAAACCGAAGCTCTGGAACGGCCCGCGGATCTGACGATCTGGCGCACGGCCCCGGCGACCGCCCCGCTGGCGCAGCCCGAGCGCTACCGGACCCTGCGGGAGGCGATCGCCGCCGCGGCCGGCGCCCTGGCCGACCCGGCCAAGCAGCCCTGGATCATCACCGAAGAGGGCGAGATCCTCTCGCCGAACTGGATCCGCACTTACCTGAACTGACGATCGATCTCCCGGAGAACGGGGATACCGGGGACGGCGGCGCGAAGCCCCGCCCCGGTGCCCCGCGGGCTCACTCCGCGGCGTCCGACTGGCGGAAGCCCTCGATCCCGACTTGGTCGGGGTTGATCGCGTGCAGCGCCCGCCGGGCCGCCTCGAGCGGGTGCTCGGCCTCGATCCGGACCGAGGTCAGATCCGGGCTCTTGTAGACCGTCACGATCGTGTCCATCACCTCGGTCAGCGTCGTGCGCTTGTCCTCGGGGGCGGCGATCAGCAGCTGCAGCCCCCAGGCGCGGTAGAGATCGACCAGCGCCTGGCTGTTGCGCACGTCGAGCTTCGAGAACGCCTCGTCGAGCAGGCACAGGCCGAGCCCCGGATTCTCGTCGCCCGGCCGGTCGCCCGGGTAGTAGGCGCTGGCGAGCGACGCGGCGATCGCCACGTAGAACGGCGCCTGCGCCTCGCCGCCGGAGCCGCGCAGCGCCCGGGCCGACATCGTGGTGCGGTTGCCCGCCCGGTCGCGCATGCCGATCTCGTAGACGAAGTAGTTGCGGTAATCGGCGAGCCGCGCCGCGTCGTCCGCGCCGGCGATCAGGGCGGTGATCTCCTCGAGCGCGGCCGCCATCGGCCCCTCCGCCTCGCCGGCGAGCAGCGCCTGCGCGGCCTCGGGCGAGCGGGCGGTCTCGGTGGCCAGCGCGTGGACGGCGGCGTAGCGGCGGTCCACCGCCGCCTCGAACGCGTAGGTCTGGCCGGTGAAGCTGCGCGCCGAGAGCCGCTCGTTCAGGGCCGCGAGCCGGGCATGGACCCGCTCGAACCGGTCGGCGAGGCGCGTCAGCAGGTCCTCGGTCATGAGGCGGCGCATCTCGGACTCGGCCCGCTCGGCCTGCGCCCGGTAGCGGCGCAGCTCGTGCCCCTCGACCGCCTCGTATTCCCGGCGCACCCAGGCGAAGCCGTCGATCGCCGGGGCGTCCCCCGAGGCCAGCGGGTTCTCCACCCGCCAGGCGGCGCAGGCCTCCGCCAGCTCGCGCTCGGCGATCCGCCCGTGCGAGCGGGCGGCCTCGGCGGAATCCCGGGCGAGGCCGCGCTCGGCGCTCACCCGCGCCCCGGCCGCCTTGGCGTCGAGGCCGGCGAGCGCCCGCCGCGCCTCGGCGACCGCGCCGAGGTCGAAGGGCTCGGCGCGGGCGAGGCGCACCCGCGCCGCGTCGCCCGCGCTCAGCTGGCGCAGGGCCGCCCGGCGGGCCGACAGGGCGGCGCGGACGGCCTCGCGCATAGGCCCCATCCGGGCGCGCAGGGCCGCCTCGTCGGCGAGCAGGCGGTCGAGCTTCGGCTCCAGCTCCTCCGACAATTCCCGCAGGTAGCCGACCCGCTCGGTGGTCAGCGCGGCGATCTCGGCGGCGAGCCCGGCCGTGTCGCGCTTCTCGATGCCTTCCCGCTCGGTCTGGAGCGTGCGCCGCCGCCCCTCCAGCCCGTCGAGCTCGGCCCGCAGGGCCTCCACCGCGTCGAGGCCCCGGGCGACGCGCGCCCGGATCGCGGCGGCCGTCCGGGCGGCCTCGCGCAGGACCGCGGCCTCGCCGCGCAGGCGCCGCGCCTCCGCGACGGCGATCTCGTGGGCGCGGCGGCTGTCGGCGGTCGGCCCGCGATGGCCGCGGGTCATCAGCAGGTCGACGCTGCGGGTGACCGTGTAGGCCATGCCGGCCGTGGTCCGGCCGCTGGGCGCCACGGCCCGGGACAGGCGCGCCAGTTCGGCGTCGTCCCGGGCGAGGTCGTAGCCGCCGAGCCGCACGCCGAGGAACGCCTCGGCGTGGGGGTCGCTGGTCTCGATCACGGTGAGCGGACCGTCGTCGTAGCGGCGGGCGCGCTGCTTGGCGGTGTCGGTGGTCTTGACCAGGATGCAGCGGCTGAAGCGGTCGCGGCCCGATTGCAGCACGCCGAGGGCCTCGCTCAGCCGGTCCGGGGCGACCACCAGGGCCTCGCGGGCGCGCCCGAGCAGCCCTTCGAGGGCCGGCCCCCAGGTCGGGTCGACGATCTCGGCCAATTCGCAGATCGGCAGCGCGTCGATCCCGCGTCGCTCCAGCTCGCCGCGGAACGCCACCGTATCGGAGGACAGCCGCGCCGCCGGGCCGCCGCCGGTGCGCGGCGCCGTGCGCTCGGCCTCGCTCTCCTGCGCGCGGGCCTTGAGCGCCGCGTCCTCGGCGGCCCGCTCCAGGGCCTCGTCGAAGTCGGGCAGGCGCGCCAGCCCGTCGGCCAGCTCGGCCAGCGGGCCGTCGGGGCGCAGGATCTCCTCGGGCGAGGCGTCCCGGCGCAGGCCAGCCCGGGCGCAGGCCTCGGCGAGGCGGGCCGCCTGCGGGCAGCTCTGCCGCAGGATCGGGGTGACCGGCTGGAGCTTGGCCATCTGCCCGACGAGGGCGACGAGGTCGCCGATCCGGCCGATCAGCTCCTTGCGGTCGCGCTCCAGCATGGACAGGCCGAGCGTCGAGGCCGCGAGCCGGCCCTCGGCGGCGCCCGCGGCGGCCAGCGCCTTCTTCTCGGCGATCTCGCCGTCGATCTCGCGGACGTAGCCGCGGCTCGCCGCGACGCGCTCGCGGGCGATGCGCAGGGTGTCGGCGCCCTCGCGGAGGCGGCCCCGGACGGCGATGAGGTCGAGGCTGCGGCGGCGCAGATCGGCGCTGGCCGCCCGCAGCTCGTGCGTCGCGGCGGCGAGGACCGCCTCGCCCCAGGCCTCGTAGCGGTCGCGCAGGCGCCGCAGGCGCCCGAGCCGGGTCTCCAGCTCGGCGATGGTCTCCCGGAGGCGCCGCCAGTTGGCGATGGAGTGGCGCACGCGCTCGACGTCGAGGGGCTCCGGCTCGAGCACGAAGGCGCGCACGAAGGCGCTGGTGTCGAAGATCGGCTTGAACGCCACCGCGTTGGCGAAGCTGCGCAGGAAGTGGCGCGGCTCCGGCGCCGGCGCGCCCTCGCGCAGGGTCGCCAGCACGTCGGCCGTGAAGCGCTCGCCGGAGGTGCGGTACTCGGTGAAGCTCGACGCGCGGGCGCGCAGCTCCGCGGCGATCTCGCTCCAGGGCGCCGTGTAGGTGCCGCCGGGGGCGGTGCGGGCGTAGTCGGAGACCTCGAACCTGTGCCCGACCGCGATGAAGCGCGACAGCACGGTCTCCTTCGGCTCGGCGGCCCGGGCCGCCAGGGCGAGGCCGACCGAGACCACGCGGCCGGAATCGGGGTTCTCGAAGACCAGCACCAGCACGGTCTCGCAGGATTCCCGCGTCGGGCGGCCGCCCTCCGCCGGGTCGCTGATCCAGCCCAGGCAGTAGTCGCGCACGGTGCGGGCGCTGCGGCCGGAGGCCGAGGCGTTGAGGGCGAGGCGGCTGGCGTTGTTGCCGGCCAGCACCGTGCCGACCGCGTCGAAGATCGTCGACTTCCCGGCGCCGGTCGGCCCGACCAGCGCCGCGGCGCCGCGCAGGCGGATCTGCTCGCGGCGGATCAGGTACCAGTTCGAGATGGCGATGTCGGTGAGGACGTACACGGTGTCGGTGGGTCGGGTCGGTGGCGAGGAATGAGCGGCCCAGTTGGCCGGACTCGGCCGCGTATGCAAGCCGACACACGCGAACCCGTGAAGCCTGATCCTACCTCAGGTTATAACCCTGTTAGCACAAACTGTTCATGTCCTGCGGGTCTCGCCCGCACGACCGGAACCGACCGATGCGTCTCAGTCTCAAAGCAAAACTCAGCGGCCTCTTCGCCCTCCTGCTCCTGGCGGCGATCGTTCAGGGCGGCGTGACCCTCTACAAGATGCAGGCGGTCGACCAGCGGCTCGCGGAGCTGATCGACAACGCCGTGCCGTCGATCAACGAGGCCCAGGCGATCAACGCCCTCGTGATGCGCTCGCGACTGTGGCAGTTCCGCTACGTGACGGCGGATACCGACGCCGAGCGCGAGACCAGCCTGAAGAACGCCGACGAGATGATGCGGAACCGCCAGGCGAAGGCCGAGGCGTACCGCAGCCTGGTGGCGTCGAAGGAGGAGCAGGGGATCTACGACGACCTGCTCGCCAAGCTGGCGGTGCAGCAGGCCGACTGGACGCGTCTGCGCGCCTTCCCGGCCGACCAGCACGATCAGGCGCTCGCCTATTTCCGCGGGCCGATGAACGCCAACTACCTCGCGGCATCCAGCGCGACCCGCGCCCTCGCCGACCTGAACATCCGGAACGGCGAGGCGGCCGGACGCGCGGCCCGCGACAGCCAGGCCGACGCGGTCCGGACGACCGTCGTGAGCCTGCTCGTCAGCCTCGTCATCGCGCTCGGCGCCATGCTGTACGCCTTCACGGGCGTGTCGCGGCCGCTTTCCGGGATGACGCTGTCCATGCGGCGGCTCGCCGACGGCGACACCCAGGCCGAGATCCCCTACGCGGCGCGGCGGGACGAGATCGGCGCCATGTCGGCGACCGTCGCGGTGTTCCGGGAGAACCTGCTGCACGCCCGCGCCCTCGAGGCCGAGACCGCGCAGGCCCGTGCCGGCGCCGAGGCGCAGCGCCGGCAGGCGACGCGCGAACTCGCCGACCGGTTCGAATCCGCCATCGGCGGCATCGTCGGCTCGGTGACGTCGGCGGCGACGCAGCTCCAGTCCACGGCCCAGAGCCTCACCGCGACGGCGACGCAGACGGCCGGCCAGTCCACCAGCGCGGCGGCGGCGGCCGAGGAGGCCTCCTCCAACGTCACCACGGTCGCGGCGGCGGCCGAGGAGCTCGGCTCCTCGGTCAACGAGATCGGCCGCCAGGTCGGCTCCTCGGCGGACCTGGCGCAGGCCGCCGTCCGCGAGGCCGCCGCCACGGCCGACCTCGTCCAGGCCCTGAGCACCGGCGCGCGCCGGGTCGGCGAGGTGGTCGACCTCATCTCGGCGATCGCCAGCCAGACCAACCTGCTGGCGCTGAACGCCACGATCGAGGCGGCCCGGGCTGGCGTCGCCGGCCGCGGCTTCGCGGTCGTCGCCACCGAGGTGAAGGCGCTGGCCGACCAGACCGCCAAGGCGACGGCCGAGATCTCGGCCCAGATCGCGCAGATCCAGGGCTCGACCGGCCAGGCCGTCCAGGCCATCGACGGCATCGCCGGCCGCATCCGCGAGATCAGCGGCATGGCCAACTCCATCGCGGCGGCGGTGGAGGAGCAGGGCGCGGCCACGCAGGAGATCGTCCGCAACGTCGCCGAGGCCGCGACCGGGACCGAGTCGGTGACCGTCAATGTCAGCGGCGTCGCCGGCGCCGCCGAGGAGACCGGCGCGGCCGCCGCGCAGGTCCTGGCCTCGGCCTCCGAGATGGCCCGCCAGGCGGCCCATCTCGGCAGCGAGGTCGAGCACTTCCTGGCGACGGTCCGGGCGGCCTGAGCGCGGTCACGTGGGTTCGGCCGCACGTCGCGGTTGACGTATCTCACCCCGTCATCGCGAGCGCAGCGAAGTGACCCAGGGCAGCACGACGCCGGCAATCGTGGCGCCGGCTGGATTGCTTCGCTCCGCTCGCAAAGACGGCGCCGAACTGGTCGACCGAACGACGGAATCAGGCCTCGCCGGCCTCGGACCACGCCCGCAGGCGCTCCATCCAGGCGTCGGAGGCCAGCACCGTCAGCCCCGGCAGGAGCGACAGCGGCGTGACCCGCTCGACCCGGTCGCGCTCGCCGAGGCGCAGGCCGCCGCGCTTGGCGTAGAGGCGCAGGATGTCGGCGAGCCGGCCCTCCTCGGGGGGCTCGTTGCGCGCCACGGCGCGGATCTTCTCGACGATCTCGTCGGTGGTGCAGTCGACGATCCCGTCCGTTCCGGCCCGGTGGTCGCGCAGGCCCTCCTCGTAGAGGAGCCGGAGCGCCAGCAGCACCAGGGTCTCGTCCTTGCGCAGGCGCTCCGAGACGATGTCGTGGCGCGGGGCGTCGGCGGCCGGGCTCAGCGAGACCATCTGGTCGCGGTGCGACACGGTCAGCGCGTAGCCGAGGCAGGCGAAGTAGTCGGTGAAGAACGGCGCGTAGTGCCGGGCGAGCTCGTAGGAGCGGCCGATGCCCTGCGTCTCGGCGTAGATCACCTGCCCCTTCAGCAGCACCTGGAGGGCGCGGCACAGCTCCTCGGCGTCCGGCGCCCGGGCGCCGGGCGGCGGCGGCTCGTCGCCGTCGATGATCGCGCGGAAGCCCTCAAGCACGGGGACGGCGCTCCAGCAGGAAATCCGGGCAGTCCAGCCAGCCGTTGACCACGCGCTCGGGCAGCCGGGTCAGGGCGTAGCGCGCGCCGAGCTTGGCGTCGAACAGCACGTCGATCTCGCGCAGGCGCTGGAACACGATGAAGTCGTCGACGCCCGCGATGGCGATCTGCGACCCGCGCAGCCGCACCGCCTTGCCGAGCCGGGCCTCCACGAAGGCGCTCATGCTCTCGGGCGTCACGGTGGTGCGGCGCCGGAACTCCGCCTTGGCGGCCGCGAAGGCGTCGACCACGGGGTCGTCCTCGATGTCGGGCAGCGGCTCCATGTCGATGGCCGACTTGCGGGCGCGCGGCGCCTGGAGATGCGCGTGCCCGATCGGCGGCCGCAGCAGCGAGACGTCGCCCGGCACCTCGGGGGCGATCTCCGCTTCCCCGACGGCGCGCAGCATCGCGGCGACGCGCTCGACGCCGCTCGGGTCCGGGCGGTCCATCACGTGCAGCGCGGAGGCGATCCGGCGCTCCAGGCGCGCCACCACGGCGTCGACGGCGTCGAGGTGGTTGTCGAGGCCCTCGAAGACCGCGAGGATCTGGGCGAGATCCGCCCGGACGGCCCGCTGCGCCGTGTCGAGATCGGCGCTCCGCCCCTCGCGGATCAGGCCCTCGGCCAGGGCCCGGACCGTGAGGGCGTCGCGCAGCGCCCGGCCGGCCTCGCGCACCACGCTGGCGCGGAAGCGGAACGGGTTGAAGCGGGTGTGCAGCGTCCGGTAGTCGCTGATCAGGTGGCGCTCGACGAAATCCTCGAAGAACAGCCGGAAGGTCTTGGCGCGGTCGGGCTCGCGCAGGATGCGCTCCTCGACCTTGCGCATGCCGGCCGCGAGGCCGCGCACGTGGGACAGGAAGGCGGCCGCGCCCCGCGCGGCGTTGGACAGCGCCTCGGATCGGTTCGCCGGGTCCGACAGGGCGCTCTCGAGCCCGCCCAGCACCTCCAGGACGGCGCCCCCGTAGGAGCGGGTCTCGCCCCGTTCCAGCCGCGACAGCTCCTCCAGGAGGAGGCGGGCCTCGGGGTCGAACTCCGCGACCGGGACGTAGCGCTCGCGGCGCTCGATCAGCCAGCCGGTGTCGAGGAGGCGCCGGTAGAGCGCCGTGCGGCGCTCGGCCGGGTCGGCCGAGATCGGCTCGTCGCCGCTGACCTCGGGGTCGCTCCAGCCGGCGGCGAAGTCGCCGATCTCGGCCAGGAGCTCGGCCTTGCGCACCGGCTCGGCCCCGAGGACGCGCCGGTGCAGGTGCAGGAGCAGGGCCGCGTTGAAGCCGCGGCTCGGCGAGGCCAGCGGCTTGAACAGCTCGTCGGACAGCTGCGCGAACAGCATCGTGTCGAAATTCCTGCCGTCGCGCAGCCGTGCCGCTTACTTCGCGCCGAGGAGCTCGACGTCGAAGATCAGCGTGGCGTTCGGCGGGATCACGCCGCCGGCGCCGCGGGCGCCGTAGCCGAGCTGCGGCGGGATGATCAGGGTGCGCTTGCCGCCGGTCTTCATGGTGGCGACGCCCTCGTCCCAGCCCTTGATCACCTGGCCGGCGCCGAGGGGGAAGCTGAAGGGCTGGTTGCGGTCGCGGGACGAGTCGAACTTCTTGCCCTTCTTGCCGCCCTCGTCGAGCCAGCCGGTGTACTGGACGGTGACCGTCTGGCCGGCCTTCGGCTCGGGCCCGGTGCCGACGACCTCGTCCTGATACTTGAGGCCCGACGGGGTGGTCACGGTCTCGGCATTGGCGGCTGTGGTCATGGCGATCAACGCGGCTCCGAAGAGGGGGGACAGGCGAGGCATGGTTTCTCCCTGGAGCCGGCGCCGTGCGCGCCGGCCGTCGGGAGGCCTTCTATCGCCTCGGACCCGTCCAGGCCAGGGAGGCGGCCGGCGGCGCCCCCAAAGGGCGCGCTTGGGGGCGCGCTTGGGGGCGCGCTTGGAGGCGCGCTCAGGCGGCCCGGACGCCGTCGAGGAAGCGGCCGACCTCTTCGGTCAGGTGCGCGGCCTGGGCCGACAGGGCGGCGGCGGCACCCAGAACCTCGCCCGCCGCCGCCTCGGTCGCGCCGGAGGCCGCGGCGACGCCGGCGACGTGGCCGGTGACCGCGGCCGCGCCCTGCGCCGCCTGCCCGACGTTGCGGACGATCTCGCGGGTCGCCGCGCCCTGCTGCTCCACCGCCGCCGCGATCGTGGTCGCCACGCCGTCGATGTCCCGGATCCGGGCCGTGATCGTCCCGATCGCCGCGACGGCCTGCCCGGTCGAGGCCTGTACCCGCCCGATCTGGCCCGCGATCTCTTCCGTGGCCCGGGCGGTCTGCTCGGCCAGCGCCTTCACCTCGGTGGCCACCACCGCGAAGCCGCGGCCCGCGGCGCCCGCGCGCGCCGCCTCGATCGTGGCGTTGAGCGCCAGCAGGTTGGTCTGGCCCGCGATGGTCGAGATCAGCCCGACCACGTCGCCGATCCGCGCCACGGCCTCGCTCAGGTCCCGGACCAGCGCGCCGGTCCGGTCGGCCTCCGCGACCGCCGCCCGCGCGAGGCCGGCCGAGCCGTCGACCTGCCGGCCGATCTCCTGCACGGAGGCGCCGAGTTCCTCGGCCGCCGCCGCCACGGTGCCGACGTTGCTGGCCGCCTCCTCGGCCGCGGCCGCGACGGTGGTCGACTGCCCCGCGGTCTCGGCCGCGGTCTCCGTCATGCCGCGGGCCGTGGCCTGCAGGCCGGCCGCCGCGGTCGAGACCTGCGCGACGATCCCGCCGACGGCGTCGGCGAACCGGTCGGCGACCTGCCGCATCGCGAGGCCGCGCTGACGCTCCGCGTCCTGCCGCGCCGCCTCGGCCTCGGCCTCCAGCTGCCGGGTGCGGATCAGGTTGTCCTTGAACACCTGCACGGCGCGGGCCATGGCGCCGATCTCGTTGTGCCGCCGGAGGCCCGGGACGGCAACGGCGGAATCCCCGGCCGCGAGGGCCTCCATGGCCGCGGTGATCCGCCGGATCGGCCGGAGCACGCCGCGGAACAGGGCGAGCAGCCCGAGGGCAACGAGCAGCAGGGTCGCGACCAGGGCCGCCCCGTCGCGCCACAGGGTGCTCCGCGCCGCCCCCGACAGGGCCTCGGCCCGCGCGACCATCTCGTCGAGGCAGACGAAGGCGAGGTCGACGAGGGTCACCTGCTCGGGCGTGTCGAGCTTGCGCGCCTGGGCGAGCGTCAGGCCCGGCGGCGCGCCGCGAGCCAGGGCCTGCGCCACGGCGCGCCGGCGGGCGAGGGGGGCGCCCTCGAAATTGTTCTCCCGGGCTCGCCGGAACGCGGCCTGGACCGTCCCGGACGCCTCGGCCGCGGCCTCGATCGCCGCGTTCCAGGCCGCGTCGAGCCGTCCCCGCTCCTCGGCGGCCGCGACGGTCTCGTCCAGCGACCAGGACGCCCCGGCCGCCAGGGATGTCTGCACGCGCAGCGCGACGGCGCCGTTGGCCATGCGCGTCGCCCACGCCGCCTGCTTCAGGGCGAGGTCGCGCCGGAGGAGCCCGTCGGACAGCGGGATCGCGGCGTCCACGGCGTCGCTCGTGGCGATCAGGGCATCGAGCATGGCCTGGAGGGCGGCCCTGGCCTCCGCCGTCACCGCGCCGTCGCGACGCGCGCCCGGCACGTCCAGGGCGGCGTCGACCCGCGGCCGGAGGCGATCGAGGCGGCCGCTCGCCTCGTGCAGCCGGCCGAGGGTCGCCGCCACGGCGGGCATTTCCAGACCGTCGAGGAGCGGCTGGGCCGCGGCGAGCCCCGCGATGGCCCGCTGCCGGTCGGCGTAGAGCGACGCGCGGGTCTCGGCCTCGACGGGCTCGGCGGCGGCGAGGAACTGCAGCGTCGCGCCCCGCTCGAACCGGGTCACGTTCAGCGTCTGGAGGAGGGCGCGGCTCGCCCGCACCAGCGCGATGACCCGCTCGGCCTCGGCGGCGTGCTGCCGCGCCTCCCGCACGGTGCCCGTCGCGAAGCCGAGCATGATCGTCGCCATGACGACGAGGACGAGGCTCATGGTCGTCCGGATGGACAGGTCCCCTACGCGCATCGTGCCTCGGCTCCGGTCGCCCGATCGGCCGGGCATACCAGATCATAGCAAGTTTTTCCCCGCACAGCCGGGACAATGCGGGCGGACTCAGTCACCGAACTGTCTTAAAATTTCCCCTTCCGAATTATTTATCTGCAAAACGACCGGATAATGGTCGGGCACAAGCGCAGGTATTCTCAGTCACCAATCGATCGGACGCGGATTTTTTGCGGAAACACTTTTATCTTCCCTGTGCGCAACGACACTCACGCTCGGAACGGCGCGCAGTCCGAGGGGTCTCGCGTCCCTCTCGGGGGGCGCCGCGTCAGCCGGCCAGAAGCGCGGCGAAATGGGCGACGAGCCGCCGGGCGACCTCGTCCTTGCCGAGGCGCGGCCAAGTCTCCACCGCGCCGTCCCGCCGGATCAGGTGCACCGTGTTGTCGACGCCGCCCATGACGCCGCCCTCGGCCGACACGTCGTTGGCCACGATGAGGTCGCAGCCCTTCCGGGCGATCTTCGCCCGGGCGTGCTCGACCACCGTGTCGGTCTCGGCCGCGAACCCGACCACGAGGGGCGGGCGCCCGGCCGGCCGGCGCGCGATCGTGGCGAGGATGTCGGGGTTCTCGACCAGCGGCATCGGCGCCGGCCCGGTGCCGTCCTTCTTGATCTTCTTGCTGCCCGCCTCCTGCTCCGGGCGCCAGTCGGCGACCGCGGCGGCGAAGACCGCGATGTCGGCCGGCAGCGCTTCCTCGACGGCCGCCAGCATCTGCCGGGCGGTCTCGACCCGCACGACGGCGACGCCCGGCGGGTCGGGCAGCGACACCGGCCCGGAGACCAGGGTCACGGCGGCGCCGGCCGCGGCGGCGGCGGCCGCGATGGCGTGGCCCTGGCGGCCCGAGGAGCGGTTGGCGATGTAGCGGACGGGGTCGATCGGTTCGTGGGTGGGGCCCGAGGTCACGAGCACGCGCCGGCCGGCCAGGGGCCTGTCCCCGCTCGGGGCGCCGAGCATCCGCTCCAGCGCGTCGGCGATCTCGTTGGGCTCGGCCATCCGGCCGGGTCCGGATTCGGGCTCGGCCATCCGGCCGGCATTCGGCCCGACGATCCGGACGCCGTCGCCCTCCAAGACCGCGCGGTTCCGGCGGGTGGCGGGGTGCGCCCACATCTGGACGTTCATGGCCGGCGCGATCAGGATCGGCAGGGTCGTGGCCAGCAGGACCGTGGTCGCGAGGTCGGCCGCGTGACCGCCGGCCATGCGGGCCATCAGGTTGGCGGTCGCGGGCGCCACCACTACGGCATGCGCCTGACGGGCAAGCTTGATGTGACCGATCTCGGCCTCGGAGGCGCGGTCGAACAGGTCGGTATGCGCCCGCTCACCGGCGAGCGCGGCCGCCGCCAGCGGCGTCACGAATTCCTGCGCCCCCGCGGTCAGCACCGGGCAGACGCTGGCGCCCCGCTCGCGCAGCCGCCGAATCAGGTCGAGGGCCTTGTAGGCCGCGATGCCGCCGCCGATGACGAGGAGGACGCGGCGATGGGCGAGGGTCTCGGTCATGCCGCCGACCCTCTGCGCGCCGGCGCGCGCGCGTCAAGCCGCCTCAGGCGGCGGCCGGGACGGCCGGCGCCTTCAGGCCGCCGAACCGGCGCTCCCGGCGGCCGAACTCGGCCACGGCCTCGGCGAGATCGTCGGGTCCGAAATCGGGCCACATCCGCTCGGTGAACAGCAGCTCGGCGTAGGCCGCCTCCCACAGCATGAAGTCGGAGAGGCGGCGCTCGCCACCGGTGCGGATCAGCAGGTCGACATCCACCGGGGAGCCGTGCATCGGGCCGGCCACCAGCTTGCCGAAGCTCTCGCGCGTCGGCTCCTCGCCGGCGAGGCGCTGCGCCGCCGCGATGATCGCGTCGCGGGCCGAGTAGTCGACGCAGATCCGCAGATGCAGCCGGGTCCCCGCCGCCGTGGCGGCCTCGGCGGCCGCGATCGCCTGTGGGATGCCGTCGGGCAGACGGTCGCGCCGACCGACGACGCTGAGGCGGGTGCCGGTGCGGGCGAGGCGCTGGGTCTCGTTGCGCAGGTACGAGCGCAGGAGCCGCATCAGGCCGCCGACTTCCTCGGCCGGCCGCTGCCAGTTGTCCGCCGAGAAGGCGTACAGCGTGAGCGTGCCGATGCCGTGATCCGGGCACGCCTCGGCGGTGCGGCGGATCGCCTCGACGCCCCGGTGGTGGCCGGCCAGCCGCGGCAGGCCGCGCTGCGTCGCCCAGCGCCCGTTGCCGTCCATGATGATCGCGGCGTGCAGGGCTCCCGGCACCGCTTCGCTTTGCATCGTAAAGTCTCCCGGCATGGGCGTGGCGTAGAGGTCTATCGAAACGGGATTAACATTCCCGGCGGGACGGGCGGTCTCACGCCGTTTTCGTGGCCGGATCGAGGCCGCGGACACCGGATTCGGGGCCGCGCTCGGCCGCCTCCGCGGCGTCCCGCACCACCTGCTCCAGCACGCCGAGATAGCCGATGAAGCGCCGACGCCCGACCGCCGTTAGGCGGCAGATCGTCTGCGACCGGTTCTGCGCGAAGCGCTTCTCGAGGCTCACCAGATCCGCCTCGCTCAGAACGGCCAGATGGCGGCTGAGATTGCCGTCGGTCAGCCCGCACAGCCGCTTGAGATCCGGGAAGGGCAGCCCCTTCGGGTGCGCCACCAGGGAGGTCAGCACGCTCAGGCGCGCCCGCTCGTGGATGATCCTGTCGAGCCCCTCGTAGGAGAAGCGCCCCTCGGAACGGTCAGCGGTCGTCATCGAAGGCCCGGGCCCCGTGATGGATGATCCCGGCCAGCCACGCCTGGCCGAACAGGAAGGGCAGGCCCATCGTCCAGGGCGACAGGGCCCGCGTCTCGGCCGAGACCGCCAGCACGGCGAGCCCGGCGAGCAGGTACCAGGCCCCGACGCCCTGAACCGCCCGGGGCAGGATCCGCGCCGAGGCGAACAGGCCGAGGCCGACCAGCACCTGCCAGAGACCCGGCAGCATCCAGACCTCGCCGGGGGCGAAGCGGGCGATGACCAGGGCGAGGCAGGCCCCCGCGCCCGCGGCCGGCAGGAACACCTCGATGGCGTTCCACACCATCGCGTCGGCGAGGCCGGAATGCAGGCGCCGGCTGCGCCGGACCGCCTCGACGCCGATCATCGCGAAGGCCGCGAGGGCCGCCGCGATCCAGAGGCCGAAGAACAGGCCCGGCCGCGCCGCGGGATCGCCGAGCCACAGCGCCTGCCCCGCCGCGCAGGCGAGCGCGAGGCCGCCGGTCCCGGCGACCGTCGCCGCGCCCAAGCCGCGGAACGCCGTGTCGCGGGCGATCTGCGAGCGGATGGCCACGATGTCGGCCAGCGCCTTGTCCAGGTCCTGCATGTGCCTCAAGCCCCCGGCCGCAGCATGCCGCACACCCCACTTTGCACCGCAAAGTATCGACGGGGTCGGCCCACCGCAAGCCGATTTCCGCGCGCGCATGCCGATCTTCTCAGCATCCGGGACCGCGGTCGAGTTCGCCCCCGGGTGAATTCTACCTATCGGTTGTATTCGCCACACCGTCTTTAGTGGAACGCCACGGCGCTCCGCGGCCGGTCCTCGGCATGGCCGGCGGCGGACGAAAGCCGTCAAACCGCACCCGCGCAGGGTTTCTCGGAGCGCGATCCGGGCCCATATTGTTCTCATGCCCGCACCGAAGAAACCGCGCGCCGCCTCCGTGACGGCCACGTCCGCCAAGGCGTCGAAGCCCGAGCTGAAGCCCCTGGACACCTATCTGGCGGAGCTTCTGAACCCGGCGCTCAACCGGAACCGTCCGGCCACCGTCGAGCCGCCCCCCGAGGCGCCGGCACGGCCGGGCCGCAAGGCGGGGGGCAGGAAGGGCAACCCGAAGGACGGGGTGCCCGCGGCCGCGACCCGGAGGGCCGAGATCGCCCGCGACGGCTTCGCGGAGGCACCCCAGGCGGGCTACGCGCTCGGCGACGCGGCCGATGTCGACCCCCGTCTGGCGCAGGCGCTCGGCCTGACGCCGCCCGAGGACGGCCCCGCGCCGGAGGGCGCCGATCTGCCGGATCCCGGCGGCGACGGCGGCGCCTCGGCGACGGTGAGCGCGCTCGAGCGGCTGCTCACCGAGGGCAACCCGCTGTTCAAGGACGGCAAGACCTGGACGCCCCACCGGCCGGAGCGGCCGCAGAAATCCGAGGGCGGCGTCCGGTTCACGCTCAAGTCGGAGTTCACGCCGGCCGGCGACCAGCCCCGGGCGATCGCCGAGCTCGTCGGCGGCGTGCAGGCGCTGGAGCGCGACCAGGTGCTGCTCGGCGTCACCGGCTCGGGCAAGACCTTCACGATGGCCAAGATCATCGAGGAGACGCAGCGCCCGGCGCTGATCCTCGCGCCCAACAAGACGCTGGCCGCGCAGCTCTACGGGGAGTTCAAGGCGTTCTTCCCCGACAACGCGGTCGAGTACTTCGTCTCCTACTACGACTACTACCAGCCCGAGGCCTACGTCCCGCGCTCCGACACGTTCATCGAGAAGGAATCCTCGATCAACGAGCAGATCGACCGGATGCGCCACGCCGCGACCCGCGCCCTGCTGGAGCGGGACGACGTGATCATCGTCGCCTCGGTCTCGTGCATCTACGGCATCGGCTCGGTCGAGACCTACACGGCGATGTCGTTCACGGTCTCGCTCGGCGAGCGGATCGAGCAGCGCCAGCTCATCGCCGACCTCGTGGCCCTGCAGTACAAGCGGATCCAGTCCGACTTCGCCCGCGGCACCTTCCGGGTGCGCGGCGACTCGATCGAGCTGTGGCCGGCCCACCTGGAGGATCGGGGCTGGCGGATCGGCCTGTTCGGCGACGAGGTCGAGAGCATCGTCGAGTTCGACCCGCTCACCGGCAAGACCATCTCCGAACTGAAGTTCGTGAAGGTCTACGCCAACTCGCACTACGTGACGCCGCGCCCGACGCTGCAGCAGGCGATCAAGGGCATCAAGCACGAGCTGAAGGGCCGGATCGAGGAGCTGACCAAGATGGGCCGCCTGATCGAGGCGCAGCGCATCGACCAGCGCTGCACCTTCGACATCGAGATGATCGAGGCGACCGGCGCCTGCAACGGCATCGAGAACTACTCCCGCTACCTCACCGGCCGGAAGCCCGGCGAGCCGCCGCCGACCCTGTTCGAGTACCTGCCCGACAACGCCCTGGTCTTCACCGACGAGAGCCACGTCACCGTGCCGCAGATCGGCGGCATGTACCGGGGCGACTTCCGCCGCAAGGCGACGCTCGCGGAGTACGGCTTCCGGCTGCCCTCCTGCCTCGACAACCGGCCGCTGCGCTTCGAGGAGTGGGACGCGATGCGGCCGATGACGGTCCACGTCTCGGCGACGCCCGGCAAGTGGGAGATGGAGCAGACCGGCGGCGTCTTCGCCGAGCAGGTCATCCGCCCGACCGGCCTCGTCGACCCGGTGATCGAGGTGCGCCCCGCCCGCAGCCAGGTGGACGACCTGCTGGGCGAGGTCCGGGAGGTGGCGCAGGCCGGCTACCGGACCCTCGTCACCACGCTCACCAAGCGTATGGCCGAGGACCTCACCGAGTACCTGCACGAGAACAGCGTGCGGGTGCGCTACATGCACTCCGACATCGACACGCTGGAGCGGATCGAGATCATCCGCGACCTGCGGCTCGGCGCCTTCGACGTGCTGATCGGCATCAACCTGCTGCGCGAGGGCCTCGACATCCCGGAATGCGCCCTGGTGGCGATCCTCGATGCCGACAAGGAGGGCTTCCTCCGCTCGGAGACCTCGCTGATCCAGACCATCGGCCGCGCCGCCCGCAACGCCGACGCGCGCTGCATCCTGTATGCGGACAATATCACCGGCTCGATGGAGCGGGCGATGGCCGAGACCGAGCGCCGCCGCGCCAAGCAGCTCGCCTACAACGCCGAGCACGGGATCACGCCGCAGAGCGTGAAGCGCGGCATCGCCGACATCCTGAGCAGCGTGTTCGAGCGCGACCATGTGCAGGTCGATACCGGGCTCGCCAAGGACGCCATCACGGTCGGCCACAACCTCAAGGCGGTGATGGCGGACCTCGAGAAGCGCATGCGGGCGGCCGCCGCCGACCTCGACTTCGAGGAGGCGGCGCGGCTGCGCGACGAGCTCAAGCGGCTCCAGGCGACCGAGCTGCTGGTCTCCGACGACCCGATGGCCCGGCAGGGCGACGTGGAGCGCGAGGCCGGCAAGTTCGGCCGGAAGCCGCCGCGCGGGGGCAGCCGCATCGCCAGGCCCGACCTCGACAATATGGGCCCGGGGACGGACCGGGAGCTGCCGGTGGGCGGCGCGGCGCCGGTCTGGCAGGAGCGGCCGAAGCCGCGCTCGACGCAGGGGCTCGGCGGTCAGAAGCCCAAATACAAGGGCGGCGGTGGGCGACGGCGGGGCTGACCCGGCCGCCGGGACCTCAGGCGGCCTCGCTGCCGCGGCCGAGGCCGTGTCCCGACCCGGCCTCGCCGGCATCGACGATGGCCTGCGCGATCCGGACCACGAGGACGTGGCAGGCCTCGTCGTAGGCGTGGGAATCCGCGCGGACCGCCGCCTCGACGACGGTCCCCGCCTGCTCGCGCACGATCTCGCGGGCGGTGCGCAGCGCGTCGGCGTAGGGCTCAAACGGTCGGGGCATCGTCGCGCTCCGGAGACGCCGGGCCTGGCCCGGATAGGCGGCTGGAACGAGCCGGGCGACGAAACTGTTCCCCCGGCCGCTGGACGTCGATGCCGCAGCGGCCCAGATCAGCCGCGATGAGTGACGAGCACGCGATGGCCTCAGAGACGAACCCGCCCCCGACCCTCGACGACGAGACCATGGCCTTCGCGGGCCGGGTCTTCCAGTACGCGCGGATGGGCCACTCCGAGGAGCTCGCCGACCTGTTCGGGCAGGGGCTGCCGGCGAACCTGCGCAACGACAAGGGCGACAGCCTGCTGATGCTCGCCGCCTATAACGGTCAGGCGGAGGCCGCCCGGGTGATCCTGGAGGCCGGCGGCGACCCGGAACTCGCCAACGACCGCGGCCAGACGCCGCTCGCCGGGGCGGCCTTCAAGAACGACCTCGCCGTCGCACAGCTCCTGCTCCGGCACGGAGCCGCGGTGGACGGGACCGGCGACGGCACCCGCACGGCGCTGATGACCGCGGCCATGTTCGACCGCACCGAGATGGTCGACCTGCTCCTCCAGCACGGCGCCGACCCGGATCGCCGCGACGCCTCCGGCCAGAGCGCCGCCGACATGGCCCGGGCGATGGGCGCCCAGGCGACGCCGGCGCAGCTCGACGGGGCGCCCCGGCGGCAGGCGTGAGGCCGCGTCGCGAGAAGACCTGTTCGGGCGCGACAGGCGCCGCACACGGGAGCACAACCTTGTCGCGATGGATCGGGGCCGCCCTGCTGGCCTGCCTTGCCGGAACCGCCGCCCTGGGTACGGCCTCCGCCGCCGAGACGCCCTGGCCGGCCTTCGGGCACGACCCGAGCAACCGCAACTTCTCCGAGCTGACCCAGATCAACCGCGACACGGTCGGCCGGCTGCGCCCCGCCTGGATCTTCCAGACCGGGATCACCGGCTACTTCCAGGCCCAGCCGGTGATGGTGGACGGCACCCTCTACGTCTCCACGACGCAGAACAACGTCGCCGCCCTCGACGCGAAGACCGGCAAGCCGCTCTGGACCTACACCCACAAGCCGCGCACCGAGAAGATCTTCGGCCCGCCCTCCAACCGCGGGGTCGCGGTGTCGGGGGGCCTCGTCTTCGAGGCGACCATGGACGGGCAGCTCATCGCCCTGGACGCCAGGACCGGCCGGATCGTCTGGGAGAAGGAGGCGGTGCGCCCGGAGGAGGGTGAGACCGAGACCGCCTCGGGCCTGGCCGCGACCCTCGGCGGCAAGCCCGTCCAGGGTTCGAGCCGCCTCGGCTTCAAGATGCCGCCGCTCGTCGCCGACGGGCTCGTCATCGTCGGCGTCACCGGCGCCGGCTACGGCCTCCACATCGAGGACGAGGCGGGCGGCCTCGACGGCGGCTCGGTGGTCGGCATCGAGGGCGGATACGGGCGGCGCGGCTGGCTCGCGGCCTACGACGCGAGGACCGGCGAGGAACGATGGCGCTGGTACGTCACGCCCTCGGAGGGCTGGGAGGGCGGCTTCGTGGAGAAGACCGCCGACGGCACGCCGCTCCACCGCGACATCGCCGCCGAGAAGGCGGCGGCGCCCGCCAACCGCGACGCCTGGCGGGTGGGCGGCGGCTCCCTCTGGATGACGCCCGCCTACGACCCCGATCTCGGCCTGATCTTCCTCGGCACCGGCAACCCGGCGCCGCAGAATTTCGGCCTGTCGCGCCCGGGGGACAATCTCTACACGATGTGCCTCGTCGCCCTCGACGTGAAGACCGGGAAGCTGCGCTGGTACTACCAGCAGGTGCCGCACGACGAGTGGGGCTACGACGTCGCCGCGCCGCCCTTCCTGCTGGACATGCCGGGCGGCGCCAGGGCGGTGGCCTCGGCGAGCAAGACCGGCTGGATCTACGTCCACGACCGCGCCACGGGGAAGCTGCTCGCGCGCTCGGCCCCGCTGATCGAGCAGAAGAACCTGTTCGCGCCGCCGACCCCGCAGGGCACCGTGGTGGCGCCCGGCCCGCTCGGCGCGGTCTCGTGGCCGCCCACCGCCTATGACGGAACGCGCGCCTACGTGCAGGTCCGCCACGGGGCGACGACCTACACGGTGAAGACCGTGCCGGCCGCCGCGGGGCGTCCGGAGATCCGCTACACGGAGACCGGGGAGGCCAGGGGCGAGCCGTCCTTCAGCACGCTCACGGCCGTCGATCTCGCGGACGGCGGCCGGATCGCGTGGTCGGTGCGCGGCGCGAGCCGCCTCTCCGGGGGCACCCTGGCGACCGCCGGCGGGCTCGTCTTCTCGGGCGAGGAGGACGGCCATCTCGACGCCCACGACGCGCGGGACGGCCGGATTCTCTGGCGCTTCCAGTGCGGGACCGGCATCAGCGGGCCGGCGATGACCTACGCGCTGGACGGCAAGCAGTACGTCGCGGTGGCGGCGGGCGGCGCCTCGTTCACCAGGGCGTCGGGCTTCGGCACCGGCGACGCGCTGCTGGTCTTCGCACTGCCCGATTGACCGCGAGGGCCCACAGCGCGGACGGATGTCGCGGCGCGCGGGACTCTCGACGCTGCGGCGGGACGGGACGCCCCGGCGCGGCCCCTTGGCTAGTGGGCCACGAACAGGGACAGCGCGCACAGGGCACTCGCGCCCAGTGCAAACGTCACGTCGGTCCAAGCGAAACGAGCCCTGCCAGGCATGCAGAATCTCCGCGCGAATACAGACCAACAAATTCCCGGACAAGTTGTTGCCGTCCGCTACCGGACAGAAGCCTCGCGGACGGTGGCCGGAGACGTTCGAGGAGGCAGGCCGGGACGGGTATGCTCACGACGCGCGGCCTTCCGCGGCCGGCGCGTGATGTCCGGGCGCCCGGGGCGCTTCAGCCCGCCGCGACGGCGTAGCGGGTGCGCAGCCGCAGGCCGAACACTGCCATCATGAACATGCAGCAGGTGGCGTTGTTGCCGTTGTAGAGCACCGTCTCGAAGGAGGCCGAGACCAGCCCGAGGAACCACAGCCTCAGGAACAGCAGGGTCTCCGCGTCGAGGCGCGTCCCGCCGGCCACGCGCTGCAGGTCGCGCACCGGGGCGAGCACGAAGGCCACCACGGTCAGGGCGAGGAACGGCAGTCCGCCGATCAGCGCGGTGTCGAGATAGGCGTTGTGGGCGTGGTCGACGGTGTTGACCCAGGTCAGCGCCTCGGAGCCGGCATACATGGTCCGCTCAGTCATCCAGAAGGCGCCGATCCCCCAGCCGCGCCAGGGCCGGATCGCGATGTTGTCGATGGCGAACTGCCAGATCTCGCTGCGGCCCGTGAAGGTCGCGTCGGTGAGCAGCGAGCCCACCGCCTCCTGGATCGGCGGCGCCAGCACCGAGCCGATCGAGATCAGCGAGAACCCGATCACCGGGCCGAGGAGCAGCAGGCGGCGCAGGAACCCGCCGGTCAGGACCTGGCACAGGCCGGTCACGGCGAGGATCACCGGCAGGAGCAGGATCGCGGTCTTGGAGCCGCTCGCCACCAGGAACCCGGCCGCCAGGAGCACGATCGCCCAGCCGAGGACGCGGCTCGCCACCCTGGCGACGTAGAGGCCCACGATCACCAGGATCACCATGGCGGCACCGGCCTCGTTCTTCTGCGGGAAGATCCCGCGCCAGAGGCCCGGGTGGCTCGGATCGGAATTGACGTCGAAGGCCGAGTGGATCGCGAGGTTCGGCACGAAGGCGACCGCGAGGTAGGAGGCGAGCACGATGACCAGGGCGGACCCGGCCATGGTCAGCGCCAGCTGGCGGGGCGAGCGGGCCACGATCAGCACGCCCGCCGAGAGCATCGCCGCGATGGCGAAGAGCGCGAGCCGCCGCAGCGACAGGCTCGGCTCGACGGAGAGCAGCGCCGTCGCCCCGAGCCAGAGGGCGCAGAGCACGAGGGGGCGGGTCACCAGGGGGCAGAGGTGGCGCACGCCGATCCGGTGGATCGCCGCCGCCATGGCGGCGCCGGCGCTGAGGAACAGGATCTGCGTTAGCAGGCTGCCGTCCTCGGAGGCCGCGAGCATCGACCGGTCGGACAGGTCCTTCAGCCAGACGTGGTTCCAGAGCAGGACGAAGACGGCCCCATTCAGGAGCACGCGCAGAACGTCCGGCACGTCGCGGCCCGCGACGCCGCGCTGCCGGCCGTCGGCCGGGATCCCGATCGCCGCGTCCGCAGAAGCCATGCCGTCCCACCGCGAGGCCGCGCCGCGCGGCCAGGACCATTCTAGCGGCCTGCAGGTGCGGGGCGATGGAAAATCAGATGTTGCACCCCGCGATCGCGCGATAACCTTGACGCGATCCAGGCGGGGTCAGCGCCGCATCGTGTACTGCGAGCGGCCGGCGGATTGCCGCATCAGGAAGGACGCCATCTCGGCCAATTCCGGCGCCTTCGAGCGGAAGGTGACGGACAGCGCCAGCAGCGTGTCCTTGTGGTCGAGGCCCGGGTAGAGCCGCTCCTGGACCGGGACGTGCTCGGCCCGCAGCTTGGCGGCGAGGCTGACCGTGTGCCGCGGCTTCACCACGGTGTCGGCGTCGCCGGTCGCCAGGAAGGCGGGGGGCGAGAGCGGGCCCACGAAGGCGACGGGCTGCGTGGCCTCCGGATCGGGCGCCTTGCCGAACACCTTGACGGTGGTGTCCTGGTCGAACGGCAGGAAGTCGTAGGGGCCGGACAGGCCGGCGACGGCCTTGATCACCTTGGGATCGACCCCGGCGGCGATCACGTAGCGCGGGTCGAGGCCGAGCATCACGGCGTTGTAGGCGCCCGCCGAGTGGCCGGCGAGCACGATGCGGCGCGGGTCGCCGCCGTATCCGGCGATGTTGTCGCGCACCCACGCGATGGCCTCGGCGCCGTCCTCGAGGAAGCCGGGGAACGGCGCCTCCGGGTAGAGCCGGTAATCGGGCAGCACCGTGACGAAACCCTGCGCCGCGAGGGCGTGCCCGACGAAGGCGTAGTCGTCCTTGGCGCCGCTCTGCCAGGAGCCGCCGTAGAAGAACACCAGGACCGGCGCGTTCTCGGCGCCCGCGGTGGGAACGTAGACGTCGAGCCGCCGCCGCGGACCCTCGCCGAAGGGCTGGTCCTTCGCGGCGAGCCGACCCCCCGGATCGCGCGGGCCGATCGCGTCGAACAGCGCGAGCGGCGAGGCAGCGGTGAAGCCGAACGCGGCGAGCCCGAGGCAGAGGAGGCTAGCGAGCGCGGTGAGGAGACGTGTCATATCCCATCCGGTTGTCCCGACCGGGCCATACCGCACCGCCCTCGGGGCGGATTGATGACGCTCTCGGGGCGGATCACGAAAAATCAGGTCCGCAGCACGAAGCAGGCGCCGCCGACCTTGCGGATGCGGCCGCACAGGTCGTCGGCCGCCTGCCGGCTCTGAGCCGGGATGCGGATCCGGTAGAAGGCGCGGGTCCCGCGGTTGCGCAGGCGCGTGCCGATGATCATCGGCCGCACCTCGCCGATCACCCCCGCGTAGGCGCTCCGCGCGCGGTTGAAGCTCTGCAGCGCCAGAGCCTTGGAGAAGTTGCCGGCGAGCTGGATGCCCCAGGGGGCGGCCGGCCCCTCGTTGAGGCCGAGGGCGAAGCGGTCGCCGCGCGACGGGACGCGCAGGCTGGCGGTGACCTGCAGGCAGGTCTGCGGCGCTTCCGGCTTGGTCTCCCTCTTGGCCTCCCCCTTGGCCTCCTTCTGGTCCGTCGCGTCCTTCTCACCCTTCGCCTCGGACTTGTTGTCGGACCTGCCGTCGGACTTGGCGGGCGCGCCGCCCTCCGGGAACTCGATCGCCTTGCCGGGGCCGGTCCGCCAGTCGTCCACCGGCTGGCCGGTGATGTTGGCCACGTAGGCCCGCGTCTCGGCGGGCAGGCCGCCGTCGCCGGCGAGCCACTTGCTCACCCGCGCGGCGCCGCCGTTATAGGCCGCGGCGGCGAGGCCCAGATTGCCGAACTGGGTCCTCAGGTCGGCGAGCAGGTGGGCCGCGTGCGGGATCGCCTGCTCGGGATCGAACGGGTCGAGGAGGCCGCGCTCCCGGGCGGTCCCGGGCATGAACTGCGCGACGCCCTGCGCGCCGGCCGGACTCACCACCCCGACGCGAAAACTGCTCTCGCGCCAGATCAGGCGCGTCAGGAACGGTACCGGCAGGCCGCGGGCCTTAGCCGAGTCGTCGATGAGGCGGCACAGGGCCTGCTCGACGGTCTCGGTCGCCCCCTCGGACGGGGCGGCCGCGGCCGGCTGCGCGCAGGCGAGGGCGATGAGCAGCGCGCCGAGGCGCAGGGGCGGGGCGGTCACGCCGCGCATGTAGCGACGCGCGAGGTAGGATCAATCCGCGCGGCCAACCTTCCTGGGGGAACATCCGGCCCCGGCGCACGAGCGTTGCACCTTTGCACACTGGCGCGACCGGGCCGCGCCGTCGTAGCGTCCCGGGCTCAGAGAGCCGCCTCCGACGCGGCCCCACGGGAGGAACCGCCGATGTCCGATCCGGCAACCCTGCGCGGCCTGTCCGGCCTGAGCCCCGCGCCGGCCCCGCTCAGGGGCTCGGCGCTCGTGATGATCGACCTGCAGCAGACCTACCGGGAGGGCGTGATGCGGCTCGACGGCGTCGAGCCCGCGCTCCGGGAGGCGGCGGCGCTCCTGCGACGGGCGCGCGACGCCGGCATCCCGGTGATCCATGTCCGCCACGATGCCGGGCCGGGCTCGCCCTACGACGTGACCGCCCCGATCGGCCAGATCAGCCCGGAAGTGGCGCCGCAGGGCGACGAGCCGGTGATCACCAAGGCCTATCCGAGTTCCTTCGTGGGCACCGACCTCCAGGCGCGGCTCGAGCAGATCGGCGTGAAGGACGTCGTCCTGGCGGGCTTCATGACGCATATGTGCGTCAACTCCACCGCCCGGAGCGCCTTCAACCTCGGATTCCGCCCCACCGTCGTGGCGGCCGCCACGGCGACGCGGGACCTGCCCGGGCCGGACGGCGCCGTGGTGCCGGCGGCCCAGCTCCAGGCCGCGAGCCTCGCGGCCCTCGGCGACCTGTTCGCCGTGGTCGCGCGCGGGCAGGGCGATATCCCCGACTGAGACGGCGGACCGCTCCCGGCACCGGTCGAGGCCGCGCGATCAGGCCTGGAGCCGCCCGATCTCGGCGATCACCGCCCCGAGGCCCGGCCGCCCGTCGGGATCCGGCCCGGTGCAGGCCTGCGCCAGGGCGCACAGGGAGTCCGGCAGCGCCGCGCATCGGTCGAGCAGCTCGCCGATCAGGATGCCGACGGCGCGGACCTCGACCCGCGCCAGGGCCGCGCCGAGCGGCCCGTCCGGCAGGGCCGAGGCGGCGCCGAAGTCGCTGAGCACGGCCGCGCCGGTCCCGGCATCCCAGAGCGTGTTGTGGGCGTAGACGTCGCCGTGCAGCAGGCCCCGCCCGTGCAGGTGCGCCACCGCCTCGGCCACGGCGCGGGCGATCCGCAGGACCGTGTCGGCGCCGAGGCGCAGGTCCGGGTCGTAGACGTCGCGGCTGCAGCTCGCGAGGCTCGGTGGCCCGGCGAGCGCGCGCCAGTGCGCCGGCAGGAGCCGGAGCAGCAGGCCGCGGGCACCGTCGGGATGGCCCTCGAGCCGGCCGAGCGCGCCCGTGAGGGCCGGGTGCGTCCCGGCGGCGAGGCAGGCCTCCATCTCCCGCTCGGGCAGGCCGTCGCTGGTCATCGCGCCCTTGAACAGCTTCAGGGCCACGTCCTCCCCGCCGGCCGGCCCCCGCCACCGCGCCCGGTGGACCCGCCCCGAGGCGCCCTCGCCGAGCAGGTCGCCGACGGCGAGGTCGGCCCACGGCACCGCGGGGGCCGCGACCGGCGCCGTCGCCGGCTCGGCGGGGTTGCCGGCATAGGCGATCCAGGCGAGGCGGGGCAGGCGCGCGAGCCAGGGCGGGAGCGCCGCGAGGCGATTGCAGGCGAGCCGGATCAGCTCGAGGTTGCCCGCCCCCGACAGGCTGTCGGGCAGCGCGGAGAGCCGGTTGCCCGCCAGCATCAGCTTCTGCAGGCGCGGCCGCTCGCCGAGGGCGGCGGGCAGCTCCGCGATCGCGTTGTCGGTCAGGGTCAGCCAGCGCAGGTCGCGCGGCAGCGACTCCCCCGGTACCTCGCGGATGCCGCAGCCGCGGAAGCCCAGCTGGCTCAGCGCCGGGCAGGCGCCGAGCACCGGCGGCAGGCGCGCGAACGGGTTGCCGGAGCAGAACAGCACGCGCAGACGGTGCAGGCGGCCGAGATCGTCCGGCAGGTCGGTGAGGCTGCCCCGGCCGAGATCGAGCACCTCGAGGGTGTCGGCGAGGGCGAAGACCTCGCGCGGCACCTCCGTCAGGCCGTCGGGCAGCCGCAGCTCGCGCGCGCCGCCGAGATCGCCGCGCCGCAGGGCAGCGAGGGTTTCGCGCCGGTCCAAGCCTCAGCCCCGCTTGAAGAACGCGTCGGCCGCGCCCTGCGCCGCCTGCTTGGCGGCCCGCGCCGCCTCGAGCCGGGCGATCTCGGCGCGCAGGAGCGCGACGCGCTCGTCGAGATCCCCGAGCGAGAGCGTGTCGAGGGGCTGCCCGATCTCGTGGGCCACGGCCTTGCGCGGCCGGTCGTCGTCGTCCCGCACGTCGTGTCCTCCCTACAGGAACGGTGTTCCGGCCCCGTCCCAGGCGAGGCCGAGATGGGCCGCCACGGTGGCGCCGATATCCGCGAAGGTCTCCCGCCGGCCGATCGGCCGGCCGGCCACGCCGGGGCCGAAGGCCAGCACTGGGACCTGCTCGCGGGTGTGGTCGGTCCCGGTCCAGGTCGGATCGTTGCCGTGGTCGGCCGTGATCACCGCGAGGTCGCCCGGCGCCAGCGCCGCCAGGATCTCGGGGATCCGCGCGTCGAACGCCTCCAGCTCCGCGGCGTAGCCCGGCACGTCGCGGCGGTGGCCGTGCTCCGTGTCGAAATCGACGAGGTTGACGAAGATCAGGCCGCCCTCCGGCAGCGTCGCCAGCGCGTCGAGCCCCGCCGTCACGCAGGCCGCGTTCGGGCCCGGCCTGATCTCGCGCCCGGTGGCGCGGTGGGCGAAGATGTCGCCGATTTTGCCGACGCTCACGACCGCGCGGCCGGCCGCCTCGGCGCGGTCGAGCAGCGTGCGCCCGGGCGGGGCGACGGCGAGATCCTTGCGGTTGCCGGTCCGGCGGAAGCCCGCCTCCGGCGAGCCCACGAACGGCCGGGCGATCACCCGGCAGACGCGGTAGGGGTCGCACAGGCGGCGCGCCACCCGGCACAGGTCGTAGAGCCGCTCCAGCCCGAACGCCTCCTCGTGGGCGGCGATCTGGAACACGCTGTCGGCCGAGGTGTAGCAGATCGGCCGGCCGGTCCGGAGATGCTCGGCGCCCAGCGCGTCGATGATCGCGACCCCGGGCGCGTGGCAGTCGCCCAGGATGCCCGGGAGGCCGCCCTCGGCGACGAGCGCGCGGATCAGCTCCGGCGGGAAGGCCGGCCGGGTCTCGGGGAAATGCCCCCAGGGCTCGGTCAGGGGCAGGCCGGCGATCTCCCAGTGGCCGGAGGGCGTGTCCTTGCCGGCGGCCGTCTCCACCGCGTGGCCGTAGGCGCCGCGCGGCGGGCCGGCCGGGGCGAGGTGCGGCGGGATCCGGCCCGAGGCCCCGGCGGCCGCCAGGCCGAGCCCGAGTTCGGCGAGGTGGGGCAGGCGCAGGGGGCCCGCGCGCAGCCCCGCCCGGTCGCCGCGGCCCTCCGTGCAGCGCTCGGCGATGTGCCCCAGCGTGTCGGACCCGGCATCGCCATACGTGTCCGCGTCCGGGGCCCCGCCGATGCCCACGGAATCGAGGACGATGATGAGCGCGCGCGCCACGGTCAGGCGGGCTCCAGCTCGGCGGGGGCGTCGCTCTCGAGGGCGAAGGCGGCCTTGAACAGGGCGCGGGTGTAGGGGGTCTGTGGGTTCGCGAAGATCGTCTCCGCGGCGCCCTCCTCGACCACGCGGCCGTTCTGCATGACGATCACGTAGTTGGCGAGCGCCCGCACCACCTTCAGGTCGTGGCTGATGAACAGGTAGGCGAGGCCGCGCTCGCGCTGGAGGTCGCGCAGCAGGGTCACGATCTGCGCCTGGACTGAGCGGTCGAGGGCCGAGGTCGGCTCGTCGAGGACGACGAAGCGGGGATTGAGCACCATCGCCCGCGCGATGGCGATGCGCTGGCGCTGGCCGCCGGAGAACTCGTGCGGGTAGCGGTCCATGGCGGCCGGATCGAGCCCGACATCGGTGAGCGCCTTGGCGACCACGGCCCGGCGCTCCGCTCGGGAGCGCGCCGTGCCCTGGACCACCAGTCCCTCGGCGACGATGTCGGCCACCGACATGCGCGGCGACAGGGAGCCGTAGGGATCCTGGAAGACGACCTGCATGTCCTTCCGCAGCGGGCGCATCTGCGCCGCGCCGTAGCCGTCGATCGCCTTGCCGAGGAAGACGATCGGGCCCTCCGAGCCCGTGAGCCGCAGGAGGGCGAGGCCGAGGGTGGTCTTGCCCGACCCGGACTCGCCCACGACGCCGATGGTTTCGCCGGTCCGGACCCGCAGGGAGACGCCGTCCACGGCCCTGACGTGGCCGGTGACGCGCCGGAGCAGGCCCGACTTCAGCGGGAACCAGACCTTCAGGGGGCCGGCCTCCAGGAGCGGGGCGGCGTCGGCCGGGACGGGGTTGGCCCGGCCCTTCGGCTCGGAGGCGATCAGGCGGCGCGTGTAGGCGTGCTGCGGATCCGCGAAGACGGCCTTGGTGGCGCCGGCCTCCACGATCTTGCCCTTCAGCATCACGCAGACGCGGTCGGCGATCCGCTCGACGATGCCGAGATCGTGGGTGATGAACAGCATCGCCATGCCGAGGCGCTTCTGCAGGTCGGCGAGCAGCGCCAGGATCTGCGCCTGCACGGTCACGTCGAGGGCCGTGGTCGGCTCGTCGGCGACCAGGAGGTCCGGCTCGCAGGCGAGCGCCATGGCGATCATCACGCGCTGGCGCTGGCCTCCGGAGAGCTCGTGCGGGTAGGCGCCCATGCGCCGCTCGGCGTCGCGCAGGCCCACGAGTTCCAGAAGCTCCAGGATCCGGCGGCGGGCCGCCTTGCCGGCGAGGCCGCGGTGCAGGCCGAGCACCTCGCCGATCTGCCGCTCGATCGTGTGGAGCGGGTTCAACGAGGTCATCGGCTCCTGGAACACCATGGTGATGTCGGCGCCGCGCACGTCCCGCATCGCCCGCTCGGGCAGCCGCGCGAGGTCGCGGCCCGCGAACAGGATCCGCCCGTCCTGGCGGGCCGCGGGGTCGAGGAGGCGCAGGATCGCCAGCGCGGTCACCGACTTGCCGGACCCCGATTCGCCCACGAGCGCGACGGTCTCGCCGCGGCGGATGGTGAAGGAGACGCCGTCGACCGCCACGGTCTCGCCCTCCCGCGCGCGGAACGCCACGGAGAGGTCCTCGACGGCGAGGAGCGGCTGGGGATCGGCCTCTGACATGAGCCCCTTATAGCGCGCCCGGCCCCGGACCCTAGCCCGCGCGGACGCCGCACGGGGCGGGCCGGCACGACGCGGCCGGACGGGCGGGCGCGCGGTCCCGGGAGGTCGGCCCCGCCTCCTGCGGAGCCCGGACCTAGCGCAGGGGCGCCCCGGGATCGATCGCCGGCAGCTCGTTCGCCGGGAGCCCCGTTCCCGCCTGGGCCTGCGGCCCCGCGGTGCCGCGGGCGCGGTTGGCGAGGGCGACGGTCAGGCGCTCGGCGGTCTCGGGCTGCATCACCGCCAGGACCTCGGACATCTTGCGGGGGTTCATGGCCAGCACGATCGGGACCAGCACGTCGAGCCCGAGCCGGTCGAAGACCCGGGCTGCGTCCTTGGGCTTCATCGCCTCGTACATCGTGACGATGTTCTTCAGGGCCTGCTTCTCGGCGTCCTCCTTCGCCTTCGCGACGGCGTCGACCTTGTCCTCGGCCTTCTTGAGGTCGCCGAGCCCGGTCTCGAGCTTGCGCTCGGCCTCGCCCAGCATCTTCTCGCGCAGCTCGAGCTCGTCGCTCTTCTGACGCAGGGCGTCGCGCCGGGCACCGAGCTTCTCCAGGAGCAGGCGCTCGGTGGGCGAGGCCGAGCTCCCGGCCGCTGGCGGTGCGGACTGGGCCGGGGCCAGGGGAGGGGCCGTCGGCTGCTCGGGCGCGGCTGCCGGCGCCTCCTTGGCGCCCACCGAACCGGTCGTCACCGGATCGAAGGGCTCGAAGCCGGTGCGCGCCCGGGCGACCGCGCGCCCGTATTCCGGCAGCGCCGCGCTCTCCGGCAGGCCGGCCTGCAGCAGGCTGAGCAGCTTGAGCACGAGCAGCCCACCGGCCGCGAGCGCCACGGCGTCGATGAGGCGCAGCCGAAACTGCCGGACGGGCTTCCGGCGCGCGCGCCGCTCGGGCGTCGCGGCGCGGCGTATCCGCTCCTCGGGATCCGGCTTCGGCGGCGGGATCTTCGGGGCCTTGACCCCGGTCACGCGGCGCGCGCCCGGACGCGGGCGAGGGCGCGCTCGCTCATGGCGAGCGCCGCCGCGGCCGCCACGCCGAGGCGCTCCCCGTTCGGACTGGCGTGCTCCGGCCGGCGCTCGGCCGGGATCTCCGGCGCGCGCGTCGGCTCGGGGACCGCCTGCGGCGCGGGCCTCGGCTCCGGCGCGGGCTCGGGACGGACCGGCACGGCGCGCATCTGCGCCACGATGGCGCCGATGCGGGTGATCACGCCCTCGCCGGCCTCGACCTGCAGCCGCAGCTCGCCGGCGCGGATCGTGGCGGTCTCCAGGCTCGCGTTCAGGGTGCGGTCGCCCTCGTCGATCGCCGCCCGCAGGCCCGCGATGGCCCGCTCGGCCGTGCCGGTCGCCACCATCAGGTCGCCGATGGTCTGGCGGAGGGCGGCCTCGTCGCCCTTCATCTGGCCGATGCGGCGCGAGAGCCGGAGGGACGTGACGATGGTCGCCGCCAGGAGGACGGCGACCAGGATGTCGGCCGCGAGGGTGACGAAGAGACTCATGACCGGACCCTCATCGGCACTAATTGTCCGAGCGGTTGTTCATCGAGGCCTCGTAGGCCTGGATCGTCGTGCGCGAGCGGCGCAGCGGCCGGGTGACCTGGACGGCGATGTGGCCGTCGACCCGGCCGATCCGCCCCTGCGTCAGCGCCCAGTCGCCGCAGCGCACGGTGATGAGGTCCGAGGGCTTGGCCTCGAACATCAGCGTCTCGCCGACCTTCAGGCTCATGACCTGCTTCAGCGGCAGCATCATCTCGTGCAGCACCGCGTCCATGGTCACGTCGGCCTGCCAGATCTCGGTGGCGAGATGGCCCTCCCAGACGTGGTCGCGGCCGAGCTTCTCGCCCATGAAGCTCTGGGTCAGCAGCTCCCGGATCGGCTCGATCGTCGCGTAGGGGAACAGGATCTGCAGCATGCCGCCGCGCCCGTCGACATCGAGGCGCAGGCTGATCAGGATCGCGGCGTTGCCGGGCCGCGTGATGGTGGCGAAGCGGGGGTTGGTCTCGATCCGGTCGATGCCGAAGCTCACGGGCGAGAGCGGCTGGAACGACATCTCGAGATCGCCCAGCACGATCTCGACGAGGCGGCGCACCAGCGTCATCTCGATGGCGGTGAAGGGCCGGCCGTCGAGGCGGCTCGACGAGCCGCCGCGCTTGCCGCCGAGCAGCAGGTCGAAGGTCGCGTAGGCGAGGTTCGAGTCGACCGTGACGAGGCCGGAATTCTCCCACTGCTCGGCCCGGAACACGCCCAGCAGCGTCGGCAGCGGGATCGCGTTCAGGTAGTCGCCGAAGCGCACCGAGGTGATGTTGTCGAGGGTCACCTCGACGTTGTCCTGGAACAGGTTGCGCAGGGAGGTCGACAGCAACCGGATCATCCGGTCGAAGACGATCTCCAGCATCGGCAGGCGTTCGTACTGGACGACGCCCGAATCGACGATGGCCTGCACGCCCCCGGCCCCGGAGGCCGAGAGCTCGCGCATGGAGAAGCCGAGGACGCCGTCGATCTCGTCCTGGTTGAGCACCCGGTCGTTGCCGGCGAGCTCGGGGAGGTTGTCGCTCTCCCCGTCCTCGATCATCGTCGCCCATTCGGCGGCGACGTCGCCCGCGTTGCGCGTGGTGCCCTGCTCGGCGAGCGCCGCGCCCCACTCCTCGGCCAGCGACGTGTCGCCGCCCTCGGCCCCCTGCTCCAGGAGGGCTGCCGACCAGTCGTCCTCGGGGAGTTCGTCCTCGGGTTCCATCAGGCGTGCTCGATCGGGGCCCGGCGCGGCGCGGCGCGCGATGGACGGGGCAGGGTCGCGGGCGCGCTCACTGGACGATCACGTCCTTGAACAGCACCGCGTCGACCTTGGCGGGGTACAGGGCGATGTTGATCCGGCGCAGAAGCTCCTCGCGCAGCCGGAACAGGCCCATCGAGTTGGTGATGTCGCTGGCGCGCAGCTCGCGCATGTAGACCTGCAGCGCGTCCTCGACCCGCGGCATCAGGGGCTTCACCTCCTCCTCGACCTTGGCGTCCTTCAGCTCCAGCGAGATCCGGACCTTCGCGTACTTGGCCTTGTCCTGGGGCAGCTCGGGAGAGAGGTTGAGGAGCATCTCGCGCACGTCGACGAAGACCACGGCCTTCTTGGCGTCCGGGCCGGCGCCCTTGGCGTCGCCGTGCCCGCCGCCATGGCCGCCGCCCTGCGCGGCTTCCTTGCCGTCGCCCTGACCGCCGCCGCGCATCATCAGGAAGGCGCCCGCGCCGCCGCCCGCGATCAGGACCGCGAGGGCCACCATGATCATGAGCTTCTTCTTGCCCTTCGGGGCGCCCTCGGCTTTGGTCTCGCCGTCCTCGGCGGAGGCCTTTTTCGGCGTCTTGGCCATGGAATAATGCTCTCTCGCGGGAGACCGCGCGCCAGGTACACCTGGATATCGGAGCATCACGGTTAACGCGCCGTTAAGGAGGCAATTCCTGCCGGGTCAGGTTTGCCGCGGCGCAGCCCCCGCGCTGCCGCGACACGCGAGCGTCGCTAACCAAGTCCCTGTCACACCGCTAAAATTTGCCACAGACGGGTTTGGCACAGCGGATGCTGAATGGATCGTTGCCGCCTCCGCGGCCCGCGAGTCCCAGAGTCCACGATGCAGAATGCCCTCTTCGTCGGCGTGTCGAGCCAGATGGCGCTCCAGCGGGAGCTGGACGTGATCGCCAACAACATGGCGAACGTCTCGACCACGGGCTTCAAGGCGCGGAACACCCGCTTCGAGGAATACCTGATGCCGGTGGCGAGCGCGGATTCGTTCGCCCGGCCCGACCGGCGCCTGTCCTACGTCATCGACCAGGGCACCAGCCTCGACCTCGGGCAGGGCCCGATCGAGCAGACCGGCAACCCGCTCAACGTGGCGGTCAAGGGCTCGGCCTTCATCGCCGTGCAGTCGCCCCAGGGCGAGCGCTACACCCGGAACGGCGCCTTCGAGCTCGACGCGCAGGGCACGCTCGTCACCAGCGACGGCTACAAGGTCGTGGGCGAGGGCGGCCCGATCAGCATCAACCCGCAGGAGACCGGCCTCGCCATCGGCCCCGACGGCACCGTGTCGACCAACCTGGGCATCCGCGGGCGGATCAAGCTCGTCACCTTCGCCAACCCGCAGCGGCTGACCAACGAGGGGACCAACCTCTACGCCTCGCCGGAGCCCGCCCGCCCCGCCGGGATCGACGGGCGCCTGGAACCCGAGTCGCTGGAGCGCTCCAACGTCCGCCCGGTGATCGAGATGACCCGGCTCATGGACGTGAACCGGACCTACGCCATGGTGTCGAGCATGATCTCGCGCCTCGACGACCTGCGGGGCACGGCGATCCGCCGCCTCGCCGACGTCGCCTGAGGAGGCCTGACCGATGCGCGCCCTCTACTCCGCCGCCACCGGCATGGCGGCCCAGGAACTCAACGTCCAGGTCATCTCCAACAACATCGCGAACCTGCGCACCACCGGCTACAAGCGCCAGCAGGTGCACTTCCAGGATCTGCTCTACCAGAACATGCGCCGGGCCGGCGCCTCGACCTCGCAGCAGAACACCCAGCTCCCAGCGGGCCTCAGCCTCGGCTCGGGCGTGAAGACCACCTCCACGGCCCGCGTGATGTCGCAGGGGACGCTGTCCTCGACCGAGAAGGATTACGACGTCGCGATCCGCGGCGACGGGTTCTTCCGGGTGACGCTGCCGGACGGCCGGACCGCCTATTCCCGCGACGGCTCCTTCGACCTCTCGGCCCAGGGCCAGCTCGTCACCCGCGACGGCTACCTGCTCGATCCGGCGATCACCGTGCCGCAGAACGCGACGTCCGTGACGATCAGCGCCACGGGCGTCGTGCAGGCGAACATCCCGGGCCAGACGGCGCCGCAGGCGCTGGGCCAGTTCCAGCTCTCGCGCTTCGTCAACAAGGTCGGCCTCGAGTCGATCGGCGACAACCTGTTCGTCGAGACCGCCGCCTCCGGGCAGGCGATCAGCGGCCTGCCGGGCGCCGACGGCTTCGGCAACCTCCAGCAGAGCTACCTGGAGGAGGCGAACGTGAACGCCGTCACGGAGATCTCGTCCCTGATCGCCGCGCAGCGCGCCTACGAGATGAACTCGAAGGTCGTCACCGCCGCCGACCAGATGCTCTCCACCACCACGCAGATGTTCCGCAGCTAACCGCGCGACCCGCACCGCGCTTCAGGTCCCTGAACATGTATGCCGGCATGCATCCCGACCCGCTCGATCCCGACTTCGAGACCCTCGACCTGCCCCGCATCGCCGCGGGGGCCGGGGACGACATCAGCCCGATCGTGCGGCGCGTCCCGCGGCGGGTGATGCCCCTCGGCGCCGCCGTCATCCTGCGCGCGCTGCTGGCCTTCCTCACCTTCGCGGCCCTCGGCGCCCTGGCGATCCCGGCCATGGCGCGGGCGGAGGGCCTGCGGCTGCGCGGCGACGTCACCGCCCGCGGCGACGTCCTGACGCTCGCCGATCTCGTCGAGGGCGCGCCCGAGCGCCTGGCCACGCGCCCGCTGTTCCGCGCGCCCAGCCTCGGCGCCACCGGGACGATCCAGACCCGCCGCATCCTCGACGCGGCCTCCGCCCTGGGCCTCAGCGGCCTGGAGACCGGCGGCCGGCTGCAGATCGCCGTGCAGCGCGCCGCCCGCCGCCTCGGGCCGGCGGAGATCGAGGCGGCGCTCAAGCGCGGCCTCGAGACCGGCTACGGGCTCAACGCCCAGAACATCGCGGTCCGCCTCGACGGCGACGGACCGACCCTGCTGGCGCCGCTGGACCTCGAAGGGCAGGCCGCGGCCCTGGACCTGACCTACGATTCGCGGACGCGCCGCGTCGCGGGCCTCGTCACCCTCGGCGAGCGGCAGGTCTCGCTGCGCGTCTCCGGCGTGGTCGTGGAGCTGCGCGAGGTGGCGGTGCTCACCCGGAACCTCAACCGCGGCGAGCCGGTGAGAGAGGGCGACGTCGCCCTGGAGCGGCGCCCGCGCGAATCCGTCGCCCCCGACGCGCAGGGCAGCGCCACGACCATCCTCGGCGAGGTCGCGCAGAACACCCTCACGGCCGGCACCGTGCTGCGGGTCACCGACACGGCCCCGCCCGACCTGGTCGCCCGCGGCGAGAACGTGACCATCGTGTACGAGACGCCGAGCATCAGCCTGTCGATGCGCGGCCTGTCGAACGATTCCGGCCGCATGGGCGCCGTCGTCAACGTCGTCAACGTCGCCTCCAAGAAGGTCCTGCAGGCCACCGTGATCGGCCCCGGCCGGGTCTCGGTGAGCCCCAGCCCCGCGGCCCGGCAGGCCGCCGGCGCCGCCCCCGTCCAGGCGACCGCCTCCCTGCGCTGACCGCCCGCCCTGCACGCGTCGAAGAGTGATAGCCCGATGGCCCGTCGCACCGTCCTGAACCCGCTCGCCGCCGCCCTGATCGCCGGCGCGCTCGGCGCCTGCAACACCGCCGACCGCCTCTCGCAGGTCGGCCTGACCCCGGCGCTGTCGGCGATCGAGGACCCGACCGCGCAGCCGGGCTACAAGCCGGTGCGGATGCCGATGCCGGACGTGCAGCCGGTCTCGTACGCGCCGAACTCGCTGTGGCGCACCGGCTCCCGCGCCTTCTTCAAGGACCAGCGCGCCGCCAAGCTCGGCGACATCCTGACCGTGAAGGTCAAGGTCACCGACCAAGCGAACATCAGCAACGAGACCAAGCGCTCCCGGGCCAACACCGAGAGCTTCGGCCTGCCCAACGCCCTGGGCCTGGAGAACAACGCGGTCGGCAAGTCCTTCGGCGTCGGAAGCACCGCGCTGCTCTCCGCCACCTCGGCCATGGCCAATGACGGGGCCGGCTCGGTCCAGCGCACCGAGTCCGTCCTGACGAACGTCGCCGCGGTGGTGACCCAGGTCCTGCCCAACGGCAACCTCGTGGTCGAGGGCAAGCAGGAGATCCGGGTCAATTTCGAGGTGCGCGAGATGATCGTCGCCGGCGTGGTGCGGCCGGAGGACATCGAGTCCGACAACACCATCGACTCGGCCAAGATCGCCCAGGCGCGCATCGCCTACGGCGGCCGGGGCCAGATCACCGACGTGCAGCAGCCGCGCTACGGCCAGCAGCTCGTCGACATCCTGCTGCCGTTCTGAGGCCCCTCAGGACGGCTCCTCCGGCTCCGGCCCGCGCGTCACGTCGAGGCCGGAACCGGCGCCGGGGGGCGGGCCGACCTTGACCGGCGCGCCGGTGCGGGCGGCCTCGTAGATCGCCTCCATCAGGACCTGGTCCTGCAGCCCCTCCTCGCCGGGCGTGCGGGGCCGCAGGTTCTCCTGGATGCACCGCGCGAAGTGGTCCAGCTCCAGGGCGAACTGGTTCTTCGGGCTCAGGACCTTCTCGTCCCGGGCGGCGTTCCTGCCGTCGCGGTGGCCGATGTAGAGACGCTGGCCCTGGTAGGCGAAGGCGTTCTGGAGATCGACGGAGGCGGTCCCGGTGTGCAGGGTCAGGCTCCGCGCCTCGTAGACCCCGTAGCTCGTCAGGCACTGGGCGATCACGCCGGACGGGAAGTGGAGGGTGAAGCTCGCCGTCTCCTCGACCTCGCGGTACTTGGGATCGTCCGGCGGCGCGTAGATCTGGGCCTGGATCAGGTTCGGCTCCTCGCCGAGAACCGCGCGGGCGGTGTTCAGGCAGTAGAGCCCGATATCCGGCAGCGAGCCGCCGCCCGCCAGCGCCTTGCGCAGGCGCCACTGCTCCGGCAGTCCGGTGGTCTGGCCGTTGAAGGCCTGGATCAGCCGGGGCCGGCCGAACTCGCCCGAACGCGCGAGCTTGATCACGGCCCGGTTGTGGGGCTCGTACTGGCACCGGTAGGCGATCATCAGCTTGACGCCGGCCTTCGCGCAGGCCGCGATCATCTCCCGGCACTCGTCCGAGGTCACCGCCATCGGCTTCTCGCAGAGCACCTGCTTGCCGGCCGCGGCGGCCGCCACGACGTTGTCCCGGTGCACGCCGTTCGGCGTGACGATGTAGACCGCCTGGACGTCAGGGTTCGCCTTCAGGCGATCCCACGCGTCGTAACCGTAGACGGCGTCGTCCGGCAGCCCGTACTGCCGCGCCACGAGCTTCGCCTTGTCGGGCGAGCCCGACATCACCGCCGCGAGACGGGCGCGCTTGCTCTCGCCGAACGCCGGCAGGATCTCGTCGAGGCTCAGGCGCCCGAGACCCACCACGCAGTAGCCGACGCGGTGGCCCGGCGGCTGCGGCGCCGGGCTCGGGGCGGGCGGCCGGTCGCCCGGCCCGCGCCAGTTCGGGAACATCACCTTTCCGCCCTGCACGGCGCCGGTATCGGCCGGGACCGAAGGGGCCGGCGGGGCGGCCGGCGCCGCGGCCTGCGCGCCGCCGCCGGCCGCGGCGCCGGCCAGGGCGCCCCCGGCCGCGAGGAGAGTGCGTCGTGAGAGCCGGGTGTCGTCCGCCATGTGCCTCGCCGTGTCGCCGGATCGGGAGGGCCGCGCCCGGGGCGCCGCCCGCGCCGGGAGCCGCCGGATGGCGGGACCGCGCCCTCAGTGAACGCGACCCGGCTCCGGGCTGTTTCCGTCGAGGAGCGCGGCGCGCAGACGCGCCACCTCCGCCTCGCTGGCGGCGAGCCGGCGCGCGACCGCCTCGGGCTCCGTCGCCGCGCGGGTCTCGGCGAAGCCGAGGCCGACCGACTCGCCCGCGCGCCAGGCCACGAAGGCGCGCCGGGCCTCGCCGCGACAGGGGATGAACAGCTCGACGCTGTCGGGGAGCACGGCCTCCGCCGGCAGCCGGACCCGCGCCCCGTCGAGGGACACGTCGCGGACCGTGCAGTCGATCTCCGGGAGGAAGGCCGCGACGCGCAGCCGCCCGCCCAGGCAGACGCGGCGTCGGGCAGTGCGGCGGCGCTCGACCACGATCGTCTGACCCTGACGGTTTCGGTTGCGGGGACAACCGCCATCCAGCCCGGACCGCCCCCGCCCGTCCACCTTAACCGTCTGTTTACCTTAACGGCGGCCTCAGGCGGGCGGCGGCGGGTCGGGCGCCTCGACCTCGCCGCGGCGCTGCAGCTGCAGGGCGACGAACCAGCACAGGGACGCCCAGGCGGCGCCGATGCACCAGCCGGCCAGGACGTCGCTCGGCCAGTGCACGCCGAGATAGATGCGGCTGATGCCGACGAGCAGCGTCACGCTCACCCCGAGCGCCAGGACCAGCGCCTTGGCGCGGCGGTTGCGCTCGATCCGGGCGATCAGGGTCGCCAGGGTCAGGTAGGCGATCGCCGACATGGTGGCGTGGCCGCTCGGGAAGCTCGCCGTGAACACCTCCATGCCGTGGGGCACGAGGTCCGGCCGGGGCCGATGGTAGAAGATCTTCAGCACCGTCGAGACCAGCTCGCCGCTCCCCACCGCGGCGAGGACGTAGAGACCGATGCGTCGGCGCCCGGACACGCCGAGATAGGCCGCCACCGCGCAGGTCAGGAACAGCACGGTGAAGACGCTGCCGAGCCCGGTGATGTCGCGCATCGCCTCCTCGAGCCAGGGCGGCCCGATCGGGTCGGCGAGATCGGCGGGGTTGCGCAGGGCGAGCAGGATCCGCCGGTCGAGGGCCGCGGTGGAGCCCTCGCCGACCTCGTGGGCGAGGTAGAAGAACCCGTAGCCGAGGATGCTCAGGCAGAGCAGGGCGACGAGGGGACCGACCTCGTTCAGGCGCAACCGCAGCCACACCGCCATCGCGGGCTCGATCAGCCGGTTCTGCCGCAGGTTGCCCGGCGCCCTCATGGCGCGGTCTCCCGGTGCGCGTCGACATCCATCAGGCATTCTCTCCGAAGGGCAGGCGGGCGACGGCGTCCCAGGGGCCGCCGCGGTAGCGCCAGAGCAGGGTGCCGGGGGCGGTGAACCGGAACGGCACGAACCCCGCCGACAGGTCGGCGTGCAGCGCGCGGGCCGTGTCCGGCGACACCTTGTTCTGCACCGTGACGTGCGGGCGCCAGCCCTGCCGGTCCTGGGCGGTGAGGTGGGCCGCGAATTCCTGCGCGAGACGGCCCCGGAAGCGCACCAGCGCGTCGGAGTCGAGCGCGTAGGCGACGCCGCGGCCGGTGAAGCGCAGGCCGGTCACCGCGACCTCCGGCGGCGGCACCGTGCGGGCGAGGGCGGTGATCGCCTCGATCACGCCCCGCTCCCGGTCGCCCGGCAGGTGGTGGAACAGGGTCGCGTGCGCCGGGATGCGGTTCTGGGATTCCGGGAAGTGGCGGCGCCGCTCGCCGTCGAACCGCGCGAAAGTCGGTTCGTCGAAGGCGAGCGTCAGGATCAGGGGGTCCGCGTCGGTCATCGGGGCCAGATGGCGCCCGCGGGCGCTCAGGTCCAGTACAGGATCCGCGCGGACGGCAGGTCGCGGGCGAGGCAGGCGGTGAGGTGGGCGCGCATCGCCTGCATCAGGGGCTTCGGGAAGACGTGCTTCACCGAGCCGAACTTGGTGCGCTTCTCGACGCGCTCCGCCTCGTCCAGCGGCAGGTCCGAGCCGGGATACCAGCCGCGCAGCACCGCCTTCGAGCCCGGCGTGAACCGGTGGGTGATGAGTTCGGCGGTGAGGTCGAGATCGGGCACGCCGGCCAGCGCGTCGGCGGCGGCGCGGACCAGCCCGGCATAGGCGTCCGCCCAGTCCGGGACCGGCAGGATCGGCGCGACGGTCAGGCCGACCGGGTAGCCGGCCCGCGCCGCCGCCGCCAGGGCGGCGAGCCGCGCGTCGAGGGGATCGGTGCCGCCCTCGTAATGCGCAGCCGCCCGCGGATTGACCGAGAAGCGGATGCGCGTGCGCCGGTTGTGGGGCAGGTCGAGGAGCGGCTCGACCGCGGCGAACTTGGTGGTGAAGCGCAGCTGCACCGGCGCGTCCCAGGCGCCGAAATGCCGGATCGCCGCCGAGAGCGAGCCGGTCAGGTGCTCGATGCCGAGGGGATCGGTGTAGCAGGACGCCTCGAAGGTGGTCCCCTCCCGCGCCCGCTCGGCGGAGGCCGACGTCACCGCGCCGCGCCCCGCATAGTCCGCGAGGGTGTCGAGGATCGCCGCCAGATTGGCGTAGGCGCGGGTCACCGGCGGCCCGGACAGAGAGCCCGCGAGGTAGCAGTACTGGCAATGGGCCGGGCAGCCCTCGGCGAGGTCGAAGCGCCAGTCGGCCGAGGGCGGGATCGGCTGCAGCCGCAGCTTGGTCGGCGGGGCGACCGTCAGCGCGAGGGTCGCCTTGGCGGCCGCGTAGGCGCGGCGCGGATCCGGCTCGCGCGGGCTCGGCAGGCGGTTGGACGCCAGCCGCTCCACCGGCAGGCCCAGCGCCTCGGCGCGGGCCAGCATGGCCCGCCCGTGGGCGTGCTCCAGGGCGGCGGGCATGACCAGCACGCGGCGCGGGCGCCACAGCCGCTCCGGGCGGGCGGGCTCCGGGCGGATGGGCTCCGGGCCGCCGGCATGCTCCGGGCGATCGCGGGTCTGGACGGCCGGGGCAGGGGAGGGCGTCATGCCTGACGAACGCGCGGTCCCGGTGCCGGGTCCGGCCTAGTCGCCCGCTCGCGGTGCGGCTAAAGCACCGTCATGTCTGCAGGCAGGGAGAGCGTACATGTCGGCCGCGACGGCTGGTTATTCCTCACGGGGGGGACCAACCGGGTCATGGACCGGTATCGCGGCGGCCTGCGGCACTGGCTGCTGCTGCGCGGCTGGACACGGCTGATCAAGGCCCGCGCGCGGCGGGCCGAGAGCCTCGGCATCCGCTGCCTGCACGTGATCGTGCCGGAGAAGCTGTCGGTCTACGACGACAAGACCGACGGCCTGCGTTACGCCCCCGGCAAGGCCTCGACCCGGCGGCTGGCCCGCAGCCTCGCCCGGCATCCGGCCTATCTCGACCTTCTCGCCCCGCTCCGCGCCGCCCGGAACGGGCCGGTGCCGCTCTACCTGCGCACCGACACGCACTGGACCGCGCAGGGCTGCCTGCTGGCCTACCGCGCGATCATGCGGGCGCTCGGGGCGATCCCGCCGGCCGACATCGGCGCGCGTCCGGGCATCGTCTCGGACCAGCTCATGGATCTCGGCGAGAAGCTGCCGGAGCGGCCGCGCGAGCGCCTGGAACGGTTCATGCTGCAGCGCGACGCGTCGCGGGTCGAGACCGGGCCGCTGCTCGCCGCCTACGAGGCGGAAGGGCGCGACCGGGAGGTGCATGTCGGCGCGCATGTCGTCTACCGGAACGCGTCACCGGCGGCCGATCCGCGCCGGCTCGTCCTGTTCGGCGATTCCTGCGCCCATTTCGACCCGTTCCTGCTGACCGGGCTGCTCGCCGAGAGCTTCAGCGAGGTGCACTTCGTCTGGTCGTCGAGCCTCGACTGGGCCTATATCGAGCGGGTCCGCGCCGACATCCTTCTGTTCGAAATCGCCGAGCGCTTCCTCGCCAAACTCCCGAAGGACGATTTCGACGTGGCCGTCGCCGGCCAGCGCGGGACCGGCGGCCGCCTCGCGAAGCTCCGGACCGGCGGCCTCGACGCCGTCGGCCGCGGGGCGAAGCCTCAGTAGATGGCCTGATCCAGGCGAGCGAAGTCGGCGACGCTCGCCGCCTGATACTTCGCGAAGGATTCCGGCGCGCAGGCGATGCCGATCATCAGGACGAGGAGCGTCGCGAGGCACGCGAGCGTCGCGGTGACCACGTCGGCGTGGCGCCGCAGGGCGTGGATCACCAGGCACCCGAACGTGAACAGGGCCGCCTCGGCGACGGGCACCAGCGCGAACGACATCACATTACCTCCATCGATCCCCCACCGGGTCGGGCAGCTGCGGCACGCGCACGGCGACGGGTGGGTGACGCGAGACATGGCGGACTTTGCTGCACCGCAACAGACAGGCGGGCGCAGGCCTGCCTTGCGTGGCGTTCGCGGGCGGACGCGTCCCTTCACACCGACCGCGCGAGGCCCATCTCGGTCGGACCTCTCGGACAGGCGGAGACGACAATGGGCCTCCTCGTAGACGGCATCTGGCGCGACCAGTGGTACGACACCGCCGCGACGGGCGGCCGCTTCGAGCGCAAGGCCTCGGCCTTCCGCAACTGGGTCACCGCCGACGGGTCGGCGGGCCCCTCCGGCGCGGGCGGCTTCCGCGGCGAGCCGGGGCGCTACCATCTCTACGTGTCCCTGGCCTGTCCGTGGGCGCACCGCACACTGATCGGCCGGACGCTCAAGGGGCTGGAGGACGCGATCTCCGTCTCGGTGGTCGACCCGCACATGGGCTCCGAGGGCTGGGTCTTCGGCGACACGCCGGGCGCGACGCCGGACCCGATCCACGGCGCCCGGCGCCTCTACGAGGTCTACCTGGCGGCGGACCCGTCCTACAGCGGCCGGGTCACCGTCCCGACCCTCTGGGACCGGGAGCGCGCCACCATCGTGTCGAACGAATCCGCCGAGATCCTGCGGATGCTGAACGACGCCTTCGGGGGCACCGGCCCCGACCTCTATCCCCCGGACCTGCGCGCCGAGATCGACGCCGTGAACGGCCGCGTCTACGACCGCGTGAACAACGGCGTCTACAAGGCGGGCTTCGCGACCACGCAGGAGGCCTACGCCCAGGCCTTCGAGGCCCTGTTCGCGGAACTCGACGCGCTCGAGGCGCGCCTCGACCGGAGCCGCTACCTCTGCGGGGACCGGCTGACCGAGGCCGACATCCGGCTGTTCACGACGCTGGTGCGGTTCGACGCGGTCTATGTCGGGCACTTCAAGTGCAACAGGCGCCGGATCGCCGACTACCCGAACCTGTCGAACTACCTCCGCGACCTCTACGCGCTGCCGGGCGTCGCGCCGACCGTGAACCTCACCCACATCAAGCGGCACTATTACGAGAGCCATCCGACCATCAATCCGACGGGGATCGTGCCCCTTGGGCCGGACCTCGACCTCGCCGCGCCGAACGACCGGGCCCTGCGGTTCGCGGGCTAGCGGGCCGCCCCGCCCGGCGTCCCTTCCGCGCCCGTGCGGGTAGGGTTGAGGGCGTCCGGCGCGTCCGCGACACACCTCCCGTCGCGCCGGTCCGGGGGCCGTGCCCCTCGACGGCGTGCGCGGCGCGCCTAGTTCGGCTCTCAACCGGAGGATGCCCGACACGCCATGACCAACAGCCTGCGCCTCGCGCTGCTCTGCGCCCTCGTCAGCCTGCCCTCCGCGGCCCGCGCCCAGGCGGCGCTGCGGCTGGAAGGGACCTGCGAGAAGCTCGTCATCGGCACGCAGGACCTGAGCGCGGCCTGCAGCAACGTCCTGACGAACGCGGTGAGCCGCAACCGCACGAGCTTCGACTTCACGACCTCCGACGGTCAGACCCTCAGCTTCAGCGGCAACGGCGCCCAGCAGGAGGCCACCGAGGAGACCGATCCGCTGCAGCCGATCAACGTCGTCACCACGGGCAAGGACGGCGCCCCGATCCTCGCGATCGGCGCCTGCCGCTTCTCGACCCCGGAAGCCGGGCGCACCGCGATCACCTGCGAGGCCAGCACCGCCGACGGGCGTCCCTTCGCCGGCACCTTCGTGACCGCCGCCAAGGCGGCGGCGGGCGCGCCGGCCGCCGCGCCGCCGCGCTGAGGATCCGGCCCTCCGGGCTGGTCAGACCGGGGCGGAAGCCCCATTTAAGGCGCTCCACGAAAAAGGTTCCGAAGCCAGACCGATGCTCAACGACACCCTCGCCGCGGGCGGTACCCCGGCCGGCGACACCGGCTCCCTCATCAAGGACACGACCACCGCGAGCTTCCGTCAGGATGTCATCGCCGAGTCGATGAACCGGCCGGTCCTGGTCGATTTCTGGGCGCCCTGGTGCGGGCCCTGCAAGCAGCTCACGCCGGTCCTGGAGAAGGTCGTCCGGGAAGCCGCGGGCGCGGTCGTCCTCGCGAAGATGAACATCGACGAGCATCCCTCGATCGCCGGTCAGCTCGGCATCCAGTCGATCCCGGCGGTCATCGTCTTCCAGAAGGGCCAGCCGGTCGACGGCTTCATGGGCGCGGTCCCGGAGAGCCAGATCAAGGAGCTGATCGCGCGCGTGGCCGGTCCGCAGCAGGACCCGCTGGAGGCGGCCCTCGCCGACGCGGCGGCCCTGATCCAGGAAGGCGACATCGCCGGCGCCGCCGAGATCTACGCGGCCGTGCTGGAGCAGCAGCCCGATAACGTCACCGCGCTGGCCGGCCTCGCCAAGATGCAGCTCGACGCGGGCGAGATCGAGAACGCCAAGCGCGTCCTGGCGATGGTTCCGGAGGCGAAGGCCGGCGACCCGGCGCTCGTCGGCATCCGCGCCGCCCTGGAACTCGCCGAGCAGGCGGCGTCGCTGGGCGACCTCGCGGGCCTGCAGCGCGAAGTCGAGGCCAACCCGGACGCCCACCAGGCGCGGTTCGACCTCGCGCTCGGGCTCGCCGCCCGGGGGGAGCGCGGCCAGGCGGTCGATCACCTGATCGAGCTGCGCAAGCGCGACAAGGACTGGAACGAGGACGGTGCGCGCAAGCAGCTGCTGCAATTCTTCGAGGCCTGGGGCGTGATGGACCCCGACACGATCCGCGGCCGGCGCAAGCTCTCGGCACTTCTGTTCTCGTGAGGCACCGGCTCGCGCGCCGGCCCACCGTTCGGCCCCTCTGGGAGGCGCCATGAGCACCCATGCGAGCTACAAGGGCCCCGCGGATTGCCCGGCCGTGATCCCGGTCTTCCCGCTGTCCGGCGCGCTGCTGCTGCCGCGGGGACAGATGCCGCTCAACATCTTCGAGCCGCGCTATCTCGCGATGGTCGACGATGCCATGCGGACGGACCGGATCATCGGGATGATCCAGCCCGACCCGGAAGGGTCGGGCGGATCGAATCCGAAGCTCTACCGCGTCGGCTGCGCGGGCCGCGTCACCCAGTACGCCGAGACCGGCGACGGCCGGTACCTGATCTCGCTCACCGGCGTCACCCGGTTCCGAGTCGAGAGCGAGCTGGCCTCGATCGGCCCCTATCGCCGCTGCCACGTCTCCTACGACGAGTTCGCGGTGGACTTCGAGCCGCGGGCGGGCGAGGAGCAGGTCGACCGCGAGGGCGTCCTCAAGGCGCTACGCGATTTCGTGGAGTCGAACGACCTCAAGGTGGACTGGGCCGGGATCGACGAGGCGCCCGACGAGGCGCTGGTCAACGCCCTGTGCATGATGAGCCCGTTCGGCGTGCGCGAGAAGCAGGCGATGCTGGAGGCTCCCGACCTGAAGACCCGGGCCGAGATCCTGATCGCGGTCACGCAGATGGAACTGGTTCGCGGCTCGGGTCCCGAGTCGCCGTTGCAATAGGTTGCCCCACGATGTCCAACGATCTCACCGCCCCCGTCGAGGCGACCCGCGTCGACCCGAAGCTCCTGGAGATCCTGGTCTGCCCGCTGACCAAGGGCACCCTGGAATACGATTCGGCCCGGCAGGAGCTGATCAGCCGCTCGGCGAAGCTCGCCTACCCGATCCGCGACGGGATCCCGATCATGCTGCCCGAGGAAGCCCGGCCGCTCACCGACTGAGCACCGCGAGTCGCTCCGGCCGTCCCGCGCGGCCCGTCACAACCCGCGAGGGCGGCGCAGCGCGCTGGTCGGCTGCCCGCGCCCGCCGACGGATCCGATCATGGATCCCGCCCGGCCCGATCGAGGCCGGTTGCTCAATCGCCGGCCCGCCCCGAGGCGCCCGAGGCTCTCCCGCGCGGGCAGGTTCGGCCGCGGTCTCGCGGGCGCTTTCCCGCGGGCCCGGCGATCCTCGACAGGCGCGAGCAGGACCTCGGCCGCCTCCGTCTCCTCCGTGATGAGCGGAGACTTGGACGCTCCGGTCGGCAGATCAGTCCACAGCATCGTCCGCAACGAGCTTGACTATTGGCCGGGGGACTGTCGGCCGTAATCTATCTTGAACAAGTGGGAGGCAGCCATACTCTTGCCGCTTCCATCGTTCAGCGTCGAGTCATCCTCGATCGATGATTCTGACCGTGCACGCCGCTTCCGGCGGTGTCCGCTTCGCTGAAAGATTGCATCGCATGACCAAGCTGACCGCGGTCGCGGCCCTCGCCGCCGGCCTTCTCCTCCCGACGTGCCTGCCCGCCAGCGCGGGGCCGAGCGCGCATAACGGGCGGTGGTCGGTGGAGCTGGTGACGGAGAGCGGCCTGTGCAGCGCCCGCTACACCTACGCGCTCGCGATCCGCGAGGGGCAGGTGCAGCTCGTTTCCGGCAGCGCCGGGGCGCAGGTCAACGGCCACGTGCGGCCCGACGGCAGCGTCGGCATCACGGTCAGCAACGGGACGGCGAGCGGCACCGGCACCGGCCGACTCCAGGCCGGCAGCGGCGCCGGCACCTGGAAGGTCTCGTCCCTGTGCTCGGGCCACTGGACCGCGCGGCGCAGCGACACCCGCACCGCGCAGGCCGACTGAGGTCGCTCAGGCGGCCGCGGCGAGCCAGCTCCGCGCCTCGTCGATGCGGGCGCGCTCGAACACCTTGATCTGGGTCGGCGACACGAAGTTGAAGGTCTCGGCCAGCGCCTTCAGCCAGGGTGCGTCCGTCACCAGGGCGACGTGGCTGATGCTCTTCATCATCGAGATGCCGAAGCGCGGGTCCTTGAAGAAGGCCGCGGGCTCCATGCCCTCGAAGGCGCGGATATCCTCGAGCAGCTTGATCTTGCCGCCCTTGTCGAGGTCGGCCTTCATCGCGGTCATCGCCGCGTTCATCTCCTCGTCGGTGATCTTCCCGTCGACCACGATCTCGGCGACATTCGAATCCGGCGTCTTGGTGTAGGTCAGCACTGATCGCTCCTCCGGGAACCGCATGCGTCCCGTAGCCGGTCTCCGACCAGGGTCCGCCGCCCGTGACCTGAGCCATACCCGATCGCGGGACGAACCGGTATGGCTCCGGACCCTCGCTCTGACGTGCCTCCCGACGGCGAACCGGCGTTCACGAGACCGGGAGGCCCGCGAAGTCTCCTACAAAAAGCTCTGCGGGTCGACATCGATGGCGACTCGGACGTTGCCGCGCACCTTCGGGCCCCGGGCGATCCAGGCGCGCAGATAGGCCTGGAGATCGACGTTGCGCTCGGTCTTCACGAGCAGGCGGAAGCGGTAGCGGCCGCGCACCAGGGCGAGCGGCGCCTCGGCGGGCCCCAGGACCATCACGCCCTCCGGCGGCTCCGCGGCGCGGGCGAGCGCCTGCCCGTGCGCCTCCGCGACCTCGCGCTCGCTCGCCGAGACGATCAGCGCGGCGAGCCGCCCGAACGGCGGCAGGCCCGCCGCCTCGCGGGCCTGGATCTCCTCCGCGTAGAAGCGCTCGGCGTCGCCCGACAGCAGGGCGGCGATCACCGGGTGGTCCGGCTGGTAGGTCTGGACCAGGGCGCGCCCGGCCTTCTCGCCGCGTCCGGCGCGCCCGGTGACCTGCTGGAGCAACTGGAAGGTGCGCTCCGCCGCCCGCGGGTCGCCCGAGGTCAGGCCGATATCGGCGTCGAGGACGCCGACCAGCGTCAGGAACGGGAAGTTGTGGCCCTTGGCCACGAGTTGCGTGCCGATCACGACGTCGCACGCGCCGGCCGCCACCGCCTCGAGTTCCTGGCGCAGACGCTCGGCGCCGCCGGGAAAGTCGCTCGACAGGACGACGATGCGCCGGTCCGGGAACATCTCGGCGGCCTCCTCGGCGATCCGCTCGACGCCGGGCCCGCAGGCGGTGAGATTGTCGAAGGTCCCGCACTCGGTGCAGGCCTCCGGCCGGCGCTCGGCGTAGCCGCACTGGTGGCAGACCAGCGCCCGGCGGAACCGGTGCTCCACGAGCCAGGTCGAGCAGTTCTTGCACTGGTAGCGGTGGCCGCAGGCGCGGCAGAGGGTCAGCGGCGCGTAGCCTCGGCGGTTGAGGAACAGCAGCGCCTGCTCGCCGCGCTCCAGGGTGCTCTTCACCGCGTTGACCAGCGGCGGGCTGAGGAAGCGGCCGCGCTCGGGCTGGTCGAGGCGCATGTCGATCGCGGCGATGTCGGGCAGGCGCCGGCCGCCGAAGCGCTCGGGGAGCAGGACGTGCCGGTAGCGCCCCCGCGCGGCGTTGACGCGGGTCTCGATCGCGGGCGTCGCCGAGGTCAGGACGACCGGGCAGCCCTCGAGGCGCCCGCGCACCACCGCCATGTCGCGGGCGTGGTAATGGACGCCGTCCTCCTGCTTGTAGGCCGTCTCGTGCTCCTCATCGACCACGATCAGGCCGAGCCGCGCGAAGGGCAGGAACAGGGCGGAGCGCGCGCCGACCACCACGAGCGCCTCGCCCTCGGCCACGGCGGCGCGCAGGCGCTCGCGCCGCTTGCCGCCGATCCCGGAATGCCACGCCGCCGGCCGGACCCCGAACCGGGCGGCGAACCGGTCGAGGAACTGCGCCGTCAGGGCGATCTCGGGCATCAGGATCAGCGCCTGCCGCCCGGCCCGGACGCAGGCGGCCACCGCCTCGAAATAGACCTCGGTCTTGCCGGAGCCCGTGACGCCCTCCAGCAGGACCGGGCGGAGATCGTCGGATTCCCGCGGCTGCGGCCGGTCCCACGGGAAGGGGGCGACGAGGGCCGCCACCGCCTCGGCCTGGGCGGGCGAGAGCGGCGCCCGCGGGAAGTCCGGGTCGGGCCGCGGCGCGACCGGCTCGGGCTCGACCGCGACGGTCTCGAGGACGCCGTCGTCGATCAGCCCGTCGACCACCGAGAGCGAGACGCCGGCCTCCTTGGCGAGCGCGCTCTTGCCGCGCAGGGCGCCGTCGGCCGCGGCGGCGAGCACCTTGGTGCGGGCCGGGGTCGGCCGGGACGGGGGCTTGTCGGTGAGTCGCACGGCGACGCGGGCGGTCTCGCCGGCGGCCGCCTCGTCGGGCAGCCGCAGGACCATGGCGAGCGCCGAGCCCTTCGGCGCCAGCGTGTAGCGGGCGATCCAGTCGACGAGGCTGCGCAGCGGCTCCGACAGGGGCGGGTAGGGGAGGCGGCCGGTCACGGGCCGCAGGTTCGAGCCGCCGGGCGTCTCGGCGACGCCCCAGACCACCCCGACGATCTCGCGCGGGCCGAGGGGCACCTGCACCACGTCGCCCGGGGCGAGGTCGAGCCCGGCCGGCGCCACGTAGCTGTAGGGCGTATCGAGGGCGAGCGGGATCAGGATCTCGGCGACGGCGGGCATGCGGGGCTTTTCGGGCGGGTCCGTTCCGGGTCCGTACCATAGGCGCGGGAAAAGAACCCGCCGCTTCAGCGATCCCGCAGCGCCGGCACGAGCGGCAGCGCCGCGAGGCTCAGCGCCGCCATGGCCCAGAAGGCCGAAGCGCCGAACGCCCCGTAGAGCGCCCCGGAGGCCAGCGTCGCGGCCACCCCCGACAGGCCGAGGCCCAGCGTGCCGTAGAGCGCCAGCGCGGTCGTCCGGAGATCGGCCGGCGTCGACGCCTCGATGAGCCCCAGGCAGGCGAGGTGCAGGAGGGCGAAGCTCAGCCCGTGCAGGGACTCGGCGGCGGCGAGCCAGGGAAGCGCGGTCGTGGATGCCAGCACCGCCCAGCGCAGCCCCCCCGCGCAGGCCGCCACCGCGATGCCGGTTGCCGGGCCGATCCGCGCCAGCAGGGGCGGTCCGACCAGCAGGAAGACCAGGACCTCCGCGGCCACCGAGACCGACCAGAGCAGGCCGGCGGTGGTCGCCGCGATCCCGGCGGACCGCCACAGGATCATGGCGAAGCCGTCGTGCATCGCGTGCGCGCCGATCACCAGGGCGGCGACCAGCACCGTGCGGCGGAAGCGCGGCAGGGCCACCAGGGCGGCGAAGCCGTGCCACGGCGCCCCGGCCCGCGCCGCGCCGCCAGGGCCGGCGGGCAGCGCCAGGGCGGCCGCGCCGGCTGCCAGGAACAGGCCGCCGCTCGCCACGAGGGCGGCGGCGAGGCCGTGGAGGCCGATCAGCCAGCCGGCCGCGGCGGTGCCGACGATGAACGCGGCCGAGCCCGCGCCGCGGACCCAGCCGTACTGGAACGCCGCGCCGCCGCGCGCGGCGGCCAGGGCCAGCGCGTCGGCGAGGGGCGCCGGGGCCGCGGTGCCCGCCGCGTAGAGGAGCGCCGGCCCGATCAGCTGCGCCAGCCCGGCGCCCGGCAGGTGCGCCAGGGCGCTGAGCCCGGCCAGCGCGAGGCTCGCCGCCAGGACGGATCGGCCGGCCCGGTGGCGGTCGGCGAAGGCGCCGGCCAGGGGCCCGACCGCGAGACGCAGGGCGCCCGCGGCGGCGAGGAGGAGGCCGATCTCGCCGGGCGTCAGGCCGCGCGCGGCGAGGAAGCCCGGCAGGACCGGCGACAGCACCCCGTAGGCGCCGTAGAGCGCCGCGTAGAGGACGAGGAATCGGGCGAGCCCGCCCCACCGTCCCGCCCCTGTCGCCCGCCGCTCCATCGGCGGAGCGTAGCACCGGCGCGCGTCCCGGTGTCAGGTCCGCGCCGGGCTTTCGTCAGCAGGGTCGGCGGACGGCGTAGCGGTAGCGCCGCCCCTGTGCGTCCAGCAACTCGCTGTCCGGCCCTTCCTGCCACACGACCTCGTCCTCGGGACGGGCCGCGTCGGTCAGGGTCGCCCCGCGGACGATGTCGAGGCTGAGGCCGAACCCGTAATTGGTCGCGGTCGCGTCGGTGATCGCGGCCGAGATGTCGGCCTCGTCGGGCAGGCAGGCGAACAGGACGCCGTCGGCGATGGCGAGGGTGTAGGTTTGCACGGATGGCCTCCAGGAGGCTCGAGGAGCGTGGACCGGCTGCGAGGGGCCGAACCTAGGCATCGCGGCCCGGATGTGAACCCTCTCCACCGAGATGCTGCATTGCACCATTTCGTGAGCACGAGCTCCGCGCGAGCCCGCGCCGCCGCGCTCAGCGACCCAGATGATCGTCGAAGAAGCGCGCCATTTCTCCGAAGACTTCCCTGGTTTCAGGCGCGTCCGGCGTGAACAGGTACTGCGCGTGGGACATGCCCTCGAACACCTGCAGCGACGCCTCGATCCCGGCGGCGCGCAGCTTCCGGTGGGTGCGCACCGTGTTCGACAGGAACAGGTCGCGGGTGCCGGTGACCAGGATCGCGGGCGGGAGGCCGGCGAAGTCGCCGTAGATCGGCGAGAGCTGCGGGTCCTTCAGGTCGCGGCCGGCGGCGTAGAGCTTGGCGGCCGGCGTCAGGTAGCCGGAATAGCTGACGAGCACGTTGTCGAGCCACTCGTTGGTCCGGTAGCTGTCGCCGGTCTCGGTCATGTCCGACCAGGGCGTTCCGAGACCGATCGCCGCGGGCAGCGCGAGCCCCTCGGCCTTGGCGCGGAGCATCAGGGCCAGAGTCATGCCGCCGCCCGTTGAGGTGCCGAACACCGCCATGTTCCGCGGCTTCTGCATGGACAGCATGGTCCGCCACACGGCGGTCGCGTCGTCCATGGCGGCCGGGTAGGGCGCGTCCGGCGGCATGCGGTAATCCACCGAGATGACCTTGTAGCCGCCGAGGCCGGCCATCAGGATCGCCTCCAGCGTTCCGGCCTCGCCGGGATTGTAGACGTAGCCGCCCCCGTGGATGTGCAGGAGGAGCCGGTCGCGGTTGGCCTCGGGGATCTGCCGGGGCTGGATCACGAAGGCCTTCACGCCGCCGATCACCGCGGCCTCGCTGGTGACGCCCAGCTTCTCGCGGAGCGCCGGCAGGGTGGCGGCTCCGGCGGCAGCGAGCTTGTCGACCAGCGCCTTCCAGGCCGCGGCGTCCGGCGGGTTCGCGTTCCAGGCCGGCACCCGGTAGGGCGCCGCCACCGCGGTGCGGAATTGCGGGCTCGTCGTGTCGGGGACCGGCACGACCTTGGCCGGCACCGTCCGCGGTCCCGGGGCGGCGTTGGCCGCGCCCATCTCGGCCTCCAGTTGGGCGAAGCGCGGCACGGCCCGCTCCGCGGGCGCGGCCTGCCCGAAGGCGGCCTGGGTGCCGCAGGCGATCATCAGCAGCGCGGACAGGCTCAGGCGCATCTCGATTCCTCCCGCGGCAGCCCGTTCCGCGACCCGTCTCGGCGGGTGCCGGCCGCGCTCGGCCGATACCTATCGGAGCGGGCGGCCCGCGACAGCCGCCCGGGTGACGATCGCGGCCGCGCGGTCACGCACCGAGCCGCGGGAGCGCGGCCGGCGTCTCCGGCTCGACCACCAGGGTCGCCGGCACGGCGCCGTCGCCGGCGAGGGCCTCGGCGATCGCCTCCGGCCCGATCGGGTCCTCGGCCGCGCCGGCGACGCCCGACGGCTCCGGCGTGATCCGGGCGGTCTCCCGACGCGGCCCGGTCTCGGCCGCCGCCGCGTGCTCGTCGGCGACACCGGCCACCGCCCCGGGGGCGATCAGTCCGATGGCGGCCGCGTGCTCGGCCATGGCGACGCTGTCGGCGGCGAGCACGAGGCTCGATCCGGCCCGGGCGACGGCGCCGGCGAGCCGGACGATCTCCTCCACCCGCGCGGAGCCGCGGGACACGTTGCGGATGTAGACCGCCAGCACCCGCCCGGGATTCTCCTCGACGATCTGCGCGTAGACCTCCGGGTCGTGCTGGCCGCTGTCGCCGATCAGCACGAAGGGCAGGTCGCGGTAGAGAGCGAGCATGTGCCGGATCAGCGCGTGCTTGTGGTCGGTGGCCCGGCGCGGCAGCGGGTGGGTCCAGGAGAGGCCCCATTCCCGCAGGAACAGCACGGGCCCCGCCGGGATGCCGTGGCGCTGGAAGAACTCCGACAGCATCTCGTAGAGACCCCAGGGCGCGCGGGACACGTAGAGCATCGGGTTGCCCTCGTCGCCGCCGGCGCCCGCGTGGAGGGCGCGGTAGAGGGCGGCGACGCCCGGGAAGGCGACCCGGCTCTCGGCATCCTCCACGAACAGGCGCCAGAGCATCTTCAGCTTGTTGGCGACGCCGGTGCGCATGACCGTGTCGTCGATGTCGCTGACCACGACGCAGCGGCAGCGGTCGGGCGGGATGAACACCGCGCCCTCGGCGGGAATCGGCGGATCGGCCTCGAGGCGGAGTTCGACCGCGTGCCAGTCACCCGTCTCGGCCGGGGGCGTGCGCGGGTGCAGGTGCACGCGGAAATAGCCGTCCCGGTCGGTCTCGACCCGCACGGCATCGTCGCCGAACCGGGCGGTGATGCCCGCGCCGGCGATCGTCCGCCGGGCGATGCGGCGGCGCAGGTCGCGCCACTGCGCCCGCAGGGATTCGGGATCCTCGCCGGGAATCCCCGGCGACTGCCGGAAGACGCGGCCGATGAGGAACACCTCGTCCCGTGACCCGTAGCCGCGGTAGGGCTCGACCACGAGCCCGCCCCGGCCCTTGCCGCCACGCCCCTGCGCGCGGCGGACCGGCCGGGTGAGGACCCGCAGCGCCTTCGTGGCACCCCTGCGCGCGCGCGAGGCCATGGCGAACGGCCGCCGTCCGGGCGCTCAGGCCTGCGGCAGTTCGGGGCTGAGCCCCATCGCGTCGAGGCCCTCCTCCAGGAGATCGCCGGCGTCGGGCGAGCCAAGGAGTTCCCGCGCGGCGCCCTCGCCGGCGGCCTCGCGCTCGCGGGCGAAGCGGACAGCCTCGCTCCACTCCTCCGGCTCCATGTCGCCGCGCCCGACGTAGAGGAGGGCGAGCAACTCGGCACGGGAATCGTCGTCGAGCCCGGCGATCAGGCCGCGGACCTCGGACTCGGTGGCGTCGTCGGTGCCGGAGACCAGGACGTCGGTGGCGCCGTCATCGATCGGGTTCGAACCCGAATCCGGGTCGGTATTGCCCTCCTTCACCTCGATGGCGCGCAGCCGCATGACGATGTCGGTGACGGTTTCGACGGCGATGTCCATGCGCTGATCTCCGGGCGCTGAAAGGGTCGGGCAAGCGGGGCCCTCAAGCCGCGACAACGGGCGAGCGGGCGCCGGGTTCGCCCCATCCCCATCGAAGGCGGGTTGCGTTGTCCGCGCCACTTTCCGGCTCCGCGACCGTGAGATAGAGGCTGCGAGACTGTTCCGACATCTGGATCGACATTGGCGATAGACGTGGTTTCTACAAAGACTGCCCGGACATCGCCTGCCGATACCGTCATTCCCTGTGCACGCGACGGCGCCTCCCGCGGCCCGGGCGGGCGCCGCTGGCGCCTCGTCGCCCTGGCGGGCCTGTCGGCCCTGGCCGGATCCGCGCTGGTCGGGACGCGGTCCGCCGAGGCACGGTCCGCGGGCTACGAGGGCAGCGCCCCGAGCTGCTTCCTGACCGGGGGCGGCGCGCTGGAGATCTGCCGCGAGGGCTCGGAGGCCGAGGGCGTCCTGATCGCGCCGGCGCCCTGCGCCTTCGTGCGCGGCGTGCAGATCCTGCGGCTCGCCCGCTCCGAGGCGCCCGGCCCGCTCCAGGCCGTGTTCCAGGGCCAGACACCGGTGGCGTCCCGCCGGGACGAGCCGTGCCCGGAGCGGCGCGCCACCGACAGCCGCGACGGCGGCGCCCTGCGCACCGGCCGCACCTTCGAGGCCCTGGTCACGACGCTGCCGCCCTCGGCCGACCGGTTCTGGGTCGACCTGCCGGAGGAGCGCGCGCGGACGCGCGGCTGGTCCGAGCCGACGCCGTCCGCGGAGGGCATCGGCCCGCGCGACCCCATCGCCGTGACGGGCCGGACCTGGGCCGGCGAGGCCTACAGCTACGTCTTCCTGCTCGGGCAGGAGCGCGTGGGCGTCACCGGCGGCGACGCGGCCGAGCCCGAGCGCCGCGGCCGGCGTCGGCGCCGGCGGGCGGAACCGGACGCGCCGGCGACGGGCCCGGCCGACGTCCGGCGCCGCGTCCAGATCGAGGCGCGCACCCTCGACTTCCAGACCTTCGAGATCCGGACCCGCACCGCCGACGGCTACGGGCTGGCCTGGACGCCGTTCGAGGCGGGCGCCGGCCGCGGCCGGCGCGCCGACCCGCCCGTCCCCGCCGCGGTGGTCGACGAGGCGGGCAAGCCGGTCACGTCGGCCTGCACGGCGCCGGCCTTCGAGACCCACGGGCTCGCCGGCTCGATCAGCGTCGTCGACCGCACCTATCACTACGTCTACACCGACGTGCTGCCCGAGGATTGCGGCCTCGCCCCCGAGAAGCGCCGCACCGGGCTGTTCCTGCGCACCGCGCAGGACCTGTCGGGGCCGAAGGTCTGGTCGACGGCGCGCAAGCTCGCCGGGCCGCTGCCGCCCGGGACCCTCGTGCGGGTGGCCCGCGCCAAGGGCATGCCGCGCTGGGCGGTCTCCTACACGTGCCAGCGGCCCGCCAACGCCCCGGGCGGTCCGGTGGCGGATATCTGCCTGCAATACACGGCCGACATGAACCTCGACGGGATCGGCGCCCTCAAGCTCTACGCCGATCCGGTGGAGGCGGGCCGCTCCGCCTCCTATCTCGGGCTGCGCTCGGGGGGCGACGGCAGCGGCCGGTACGACCGCAGCGCGCATTTCTGGATGACCGACGCGGAGGGCAACCTCGACACGCCGGCGATCTACCCGAACAAGGCGGGCTTCCTGACCTGGCTCGACCGGCTCGCCCCGACCGCCTCCGGGCGCGACGCGTCGAGCCTGTACGGGCGGCCCGTCTACTGGGGGACGTGGACGGTGCGCCCGATCGGCGCGCAATAAGTCGCAGGAGGCGCTATATGGGCGGCCGACAAGCCGCGCGAGGCGTGCCTGACGGACCCGATGGAAACCCATATCGACCTGTGGTTCGCCGCGAGCATCGTGGCGATCTCGCTGCTGCTCTCGGCCTTCTTCGCGGGCGCGGAGACGGCCTTCACAGCCGCCTCGCGGGCCCGGATGCACGCCCTGGAGCAGGCGGGCGACCCGCGCGCCGCGATCGTCAACCGCATCCTGGCGATTCGCGAGCGCTTCATCGGCGCGATGCTGATCGGCTACAACATCGTGGCGATCGGCGCCTCGGCCTTCACCACCAGCGTCCTCACGGCGCTGTTCGGCAAGAGCGGCGTCATCTACGCGACGGTCGGCATGTCGGTGCTGGTCATCGTCTTCGCCGAGGTGCTGCCGAAGACGCTGGCGATCTCCAAACCCGACAAGGCCGCCCTGCTCACTGCCCGCCCGGTGGCCTTCGCGGTGGCGCTGATGGGCCCGCTGGCCATCGCCATCGAGCACGTCGTGCGGGTGATGCTGAAACCGTTCGGCGTCACCATCGGCGAGCACCAGTCGATCCTCACCGCCGCCGAGGAGTTGCGCGGGCAGGTGGCGCTGATGCACCGGGAGGGCGGCGTCGCCAAGGCCGAGCGCGACATGCTGGGCGGCCTCCTCGACCTGTCGGACCTGTCGGTCTCCGACGTGATGGTCCACCGCACGAAGATGCGGGCGATCGACGCCGACCAGCCCTCCGAGGACATCGTCCGGGCGGTGCTGGCCTCGCCCTACACCCGCATGCCGCTGTGGCGCGGCACGCCCGAGAACATCGTCGGCGTCCTCCACGCCAAGGACCTGCTGCGGGCGCTCGACGCCGCGGGCGGCGACGCCTCCGGCCTGAAGGTCGAGGCGCTGGCCCTGGAGACGTGGTTCGTGCCGGGCACGACGTCGCTGCGCGCCCAGCTCAAGGCCTTCCTGACCAAGAAGACCCATTTCGCCCTGGTGGTCGACGAGTACGGCGAGGTGATGGGGCTCGTGACCCTGGAGGACATCCTGGAGGAGATCGTCGGCGACATCGCCGACGAGCACGACGTCACCGTCTCGGGCGTGCGCCCACAGGGGGACGGGTCGGTGAACGTGGACGGCGGCGTGCCGATCCGCGACCTGAACCGGGCCATGGACTGGGACCTGCCCGACGAGGAGGCGACCACCATCGCCGGCCTCGTCATCCACGAGGCGCGGACCATCCCGGACCAGGGCACCGCCTTCAACTTCCACGGCTTCCGCTTCCAGGTGCTGCGGAAGGCCAAGAACCGGATCACCACGCTCCGCATCACGCCGTTGACCGCGGCGGGGCTCCAGGCGGCCGCGCTGCCGGACGCGCCGCGCGACGCGGTGTGACGGCGGCAGGCGACCGCCGCGGCCGGGGTCCGCGCCCGCGCCGCGACGCGCGCGGGGCGGTCCTCAGCCCGGCATCGCCTCCAGCCCCTCGGCGCGGATCCAGTCGCGGGTCCGGTCCAGGGCACGTCCGAGCCGGTCGAACAGGGCGTCGATCTCGTCCGGCGCGATGATCAGCGGCGGGCAGACGGCGACGCGGTCCCCGGCGAGCGCGCGCACGATCAGCCCCTCGCCCTGCGCGAAGGCGACGCAGCGGGCGGCCACGCCCTTCTTCGGGTCGTACTGCCGCTTGCTGGCCTTGTCGGCGACGATCTCCAGGCCGCCGATCAGCCCAAGGCCGCCGGCCTCGCCCACGATGTCGTGCCCGGCGAGCGCCGCCAGACGGCGCTGGAACTGCGGCGCCTTCTCGGCCGCGCCCTCGATCACCCGGTCGCGGCGGTAGATCTCGATCGCCTTCAGGGCCACCGCGGCGGCCACCGGGTGCCCGGAATAGGTGGTGCCGTGGCCGAAGGTGCCGATCTTCTCGCTCTGGCCGATCAGCGCCTCGTAGAGCGGTTCGTCGATGCTCACGCCGCCGAGCGGCATGTAGGCCGAGGTCAGGGCCTTGGCGAAGGAGATCGAATCGGGCCGGGCCCCCAGCGCCTCGCTGCCGAACCACGTGCCGAGCCGGCCGAAGCCGCAGATCACCTCGTCGGCGATGAAGCGGACGTCGTACTTGGCCAGCACCGCCTGGATCGCCGCGAAGTACCCCCGCGGCGGCACGATCGCGCCGCCCGCGCCCATCACCGGCTCGGCGATGAAGGCCGCGACCGTCTCCGGCCCCTCGCGCAGGATCGTCTCCTCCAGCTCGGCGGCGAGGCGCGCCGAGTAGGCCTCCTCGGTCTCGCCCGGCTCGGCGCCCCGGTAGTGGTGCGCGGGCGAGACGTGCAGGAAGCCCGGCAGCGGCAGGTCCCAGTCGGCGTGGTTCGCGGCGAGCCCGGTCATCGAGGCGCTCGCGACCGTGACGCCGTGGTAGCCCTTCTGGCGGGCGATGATCTTCTTCTTCTGCGGCCGCCCCAGGGCGTTGTTGTAGTACCAGGTCAGCTTGACCTGCGTGTCGTTGGCCTCCGACCCCGAGGAGGTGAAGAAGATCTTCGAGGTCGGGACCGGCATCAGCTCCTTCAGCGTCTCGGCGAGCTCGATGCCCGGATCGTGGCTGCGGCCGGAGAACAGGTGCGTGAAGGGCATGCGCGCCATCTGCGCCCGGGCCGCCTCCACGAGCTCCGCGTTGGAGTAGCCCAGCGCCGTGCACCACAGGCCGGACATGCCCTCGATGTAGGAGCGTCCCTCAGTGTCGTAGACATGCACGCCCTCGCCCCGTTCCAGCACCAGCGGGCCGGTCTGTCGGTGCGTCGACAGGTTGGTGTAGGGATGGAGGAGGGTTTCGACGTCGCGGGTCGCGAGGTTCGAGAGCATGGTTCGCAAGGTCCTCGTGCGCGGGTGACCGCCGCCACACTACCGACCCGATGCCCCGTCAGGTAGCCCGGAGGATCCGCGTCCGGCCGTTGCCGGACGCATGCCGCCAGCGCTACTCCAGCACCGCCCCTCGCCGCGCCCGACCGATGCTCAACCCGGAAGCCTACGTCGCCCAACCCGCTCCCGGCCGCGCCTGCGGCGCCTGCACGCTGTGCTGCAAGGTCTACGACGTGCCCGCGGTCGAGAGCGTCGCGGGCCAGTGGTGCCGCCACACGAAGGTCGGCCAGGGCTGCGCCATCCACGCCACCCGCCCGGACCATTGCCGGGCCTTCCACTGCCTCTGGATGACGGAGGGATGGCTCGGCCCGGAATGGAAGCCGGACCGCGCCAAGATGGTGCTGAGCCTCGATCCGCTCACCCGCAACATGAACGTGCAGGTCGATCCCGGACAGGCGAACGCGTGGCGGCGCGAGCCCTATTACGGGCAGCTCAGGCGCTGGGCCGTGGCCTCGGTGCCCCTGCGCCGGCACGTGCTGGTCCACGTCAACAAGAGCACCACCGTCATCCTGCCGGACCGCGACGTCAGCCTCGGGGTCGTCGGCGCCGACGAGCGCATCGTCACCACCGACCGGATGACGCCCCAGGGCCCGAGCTTCGACGTCCGGAAAGTGCCGGCCTGAACCGGGCGACCGGCCGGACCCGGGGCCGGCTCAGCGCTCGGTGCCGGAATGCCGCCGCATGACCGGGGATTCGACCACCAGGAACGTCATCTGGAACAGGATCAGCCCCGTCTGGTCCGTCACCTCGATCCGCCAATCCTCGCCGAGGGCGATGCGCTGGGCGTCCTGCTTCAGGATGTCGCCGGCGCGCCGGACGGCTTCGAGCCGGGCGGATTGCCAGTCCGGCAGCTCCGTTCCCGCACCGTCCAGGATCGAGGATCCGTCGTGGATGTTGAAGTGATAGCGCGGCATCCACACGTCCCGGCCGGGTCCAGGCGGGGGATGCGGGTACCCCTCACTCGCGGCCGTGCCGAGTCCCGTCGCCGCGATTGACGGACTCGTTACGCCACGCCCGCCGGCTCGGCCATATACGGAGTTAGAGTCGCGGCCGGGATCGCCGGGCTGCGCCGCGGGCCGACGCCATGTCGCGACGCGCGAGCCTTGCGGATCCGGCCGGTTTGCCCGAGTGATCGGCCATGACGACCGTTCACGATTTCAGCGTCTCCGCGGCCGACGGAACGCCGTACCCGCTCGCGCAACACCGCGGTCAGGTGCTGCTCATCGTGAACACGGCTTCCCGCTGCGGTTTCACCCCGCAATACGAGGGGCTCGAGGCGCTCTGGCGCCGGCACCGGGATGCGGGCCTGACGATCCTGGGATTCCCCTGCAACCAGTTCGGCGCGCAGGAGCCGGGCGACGCCGCCGAGATCGCGAGCTTCTGCGCGCTGCGCTACGACGTGAGCTTCCCGGTGCTCGCCAAGGTCGCGGTGAACGGGTCGGGTGCCGACCCGCTCTACGCCCACCTCACCCGGGCCCGGACCGGGCTGTTCGGCACGCGGGCGGTCAAGTGGAACTTCACCAAGTTCCTGGTCGGACGCGACGGCCGGGTCATCGCCCGGTTCGCACCCGGGACGAAGCCCGCGGCCCTGGAGGCGAAGATCCAGGCTGCCCTGGCCGAGCCCGCCTGAGCCGCGCCCGCGTCAGACCGCGTCGAGATCCGCGGCCTCGGCGGAGACCGCGCGGCGCGCGTCGATCCGTTCGCGCACGCGCAGCACCGTCCGCAGGGGCGCGATCGGGAACGGGCGCACCGACTCGCGCAGGATCCCCGCCAGGAACCGGATCTCGGCAATCTTGCGCAAGGTCAGATCGGGCGCTCCGGCGCCCTGTGCTCGGCGCTCGAGGTCCGAGAGGGCGTCGAACAGCGCGTAGCGCCCGTCGAGATCACGGGAAAACTGTTTCGACGCGATCAGATTGGCCAGTTCGCCTTCAAAACTGCAACGGACAGGCTGATCGGAACGCATCGTCGACTCGAACACAATGTGCGTCGAACCCTAAAACAGTGTTCGCGCTTTGTCAGCCGCCGACGCGCGGCGGGCGCCGCGAATGCGGGATTGTTGCGCAATTGCATCTGCGCGGCCGCGCCGGACCGCGGCCCGGGCTCAGCCGCCGGCCGCGACGAACGCGGCGGCCGCCTCGAACTCCGTCCGGCGCGCTTCGAGGCGGACCTCCGCCTCGGCGTCGCGCCCCCAGACGGCGGCCTGATAGGTCTCGTCCACGTGGGCCGCGGCCCAGGCCTCGGCCGGTGTCAGCCGGCCCTCGAGAACCGCCAGGGCGATCAGCAGGGAGCCGGTCAGCGTGGTCAGGGTGTGCAGGCCCGCCAGCCGGAACGGGTCGGTCACCGCGTTCACCGCCGCGGAGAGCGCCTGGATCGTGTCGGCCGGCTGCGCGACGTGCATGACGCCCTCGCTCAGGATCACCCGCGCACCGAACGCGTCCCGGGCCCAGGCGAGGATCGGATCCCAGGCCTCCGCCTGGGCCGCCACGAGGCGCTCCGGATCCCCGGCGCGGTAGGCCACGAGATCGGTGCCCGCGTAGGCGCAGAGATCCGCCGCGACCTCGGCGAGGCGGGGCGTGACGCCGTCGATCGCCGTGTTGGCCAGCCGGGTCAGGGGCATCCGCGCGGGGTCGATCGCCGTGTCCTGGGCCTGCCACTCCGCCGCGACGCGCTCGGCCAGGGTCCGGCTGGGGAGACGCAGCGGGTTGCGGGCCGGCGTGTTGGCCGGACGTCCGTCCAGGGTCAGCCGGAACCCGTCGTCATCCTCGGAGAAGCCGGCTTCCTTGTAGAAGCGGTGGGGCAGGGCCGGCTTGGCGTGGCCGCGGGCGGCCCGGACCGGATCGGGCCTGTCACCGTCGCTCGGTTGCCCGAGCCAGTCTGTGGTCTGATCGCTCATGGAGGCGAGATAGGCGCTTCCGGCCCCGCGCGCGAGCCTCCCGCGATCAGGAGCCGGTCGCGAGCCCCTCGAGGAGCAGCGCCTCCAGCGCGGCGGCACTCGGGACCACCGTCACGGCCCCGGCCCCGTAGAGCGCGTCCGGCGGATGGTAGCCCCAGGCGACCCCGACGGCCGTCGCACCGGCCGCCACGCCCATGGCGATGTCGAAGGTGGTGTCGCCGACCATCACGGTGGCCTCGGGCTCGCAGCCGGCCTCGCGGATCGCCTGCTGCAGCATGGTCGGATCCGGCTTCGACGGCGCGTCGTCGGCGCTCTGGGTCGTGGCGAACCAGTCCGCCCAGCCGTAATGCGCGATCAGCCGGTCGACACCGCGCCGCGACTTCCCGGTGGCGAGGCCGATCAGCACGTCGGAGCGCCCGTGCAGCCGGGTCAGCAGGTCGGCCATGCCGGGGAACAGGGGCTCCTCGTGGGCGGGGTCGAGCCGCAGGCGGTTGTAGGCCTGCTTGTAGCTCTCCGAGAGTTCCGCGACCGGGCCGTCCTCGCCGACGAGGCGCCGGAAGGCCTGCGGCAGCGACAGGCCGACCACCGACAGGGCCTCCCGCCGCCCGGGCGCCGGCAGGCCGTTCTCCGCGAACGCCACCTCCTGGGCCGCCACGATCAGGTGCTGGCTGTCGACGAGGGTGCCGTCGACGTCGAAGACGACGAGCCTCATCGCGACCGACGCGCCGGAAGTCGCGCCGCGAGCCGCCCCGACGGCGCGGATGAAAGGAGGCGGGTCCCCGTCACGGCTTCCGGCCCGGCTGGGCCGGCGCGGCCGCGGCGGGCTGGCCGCCGGGGATCCGGGTCCGCTCGTAGCCGAGCCGGCACCGGATCAGGAAGCGCCGGCGCTTGCCGCCGCGCAACCCGCGCTGATGCGAGGCGCGGTTGCAGGCCGCGTAGGAGCGCCGCCGGCGCTCCGCGCGGGCACTGTTGGCGGTGCGCGGGGCGGCCTGCGCGGGCGCCGCGCCCGGGGCGGGCGCCGGGGCCGGATGCGGGGTCGCCGTCTCGGGGGGGTGGGTGCCGTTCGCCGTCGGCGCCGCCCTGGTCGTCTCGCCCGGCGCGGCATGCGCGATCGGCCCGGTGAGGCACAGGGCGGCGAGGCAGGCCAGCATCGCGAGCTTCATGTGTCAGGGTCTCGAACCGCCGGGAACAGGCCCCGCGGCGGATCGGCGGGGCGCGGGGCAGCATATGAGGCGGCACGGCCGGTTGCCAAGGCATGCGCCGCGCGGGACGCCCGGACCGCACCCGACTTTCACCGGAGATGCCGCGGCGCTGACGGGCGCTCGCGTGACGGTTATCTGGGGGACGGGAAGGGTGATCCGGCGATGAACCTCGTGCTGCTGCCCGGCTTCATGACCGATGCCGACCTCTGGTCGGACGTGGTCGCGCGCCTCGCCGAGGTGGGTCCGATCACGCACGGCGACCTCGCGCGGGACGCCGCCATCGCCGACATGGCGCGCCGCGTCGCCGCGGAGGCGCCGCCGCGCTTCGGGCTCGTGGGCTTCTCCATGGGCGGCTACGTCGCCCGCGCGGTGGCCCGGCTCGTGCCGGACCGGGTGGAGGCGTTGGTCCTCGTCGCCACCTCGTCGCGGGCCGACACGCCGGCCCAGGCGCGCCGGAAGGCGGCCGCCGTCGCCCATATGCGCCAGCAGGGCTACCGGGGCCTCAGCCGGTCGGCGATCCTCCAGTCGGTGCACCCGGACCGCGCCGGCGACGGCGCCCTCCTGAGCCGGATCCGGCAGATGGGCGACCGGCTCGGCGGAGAGGTCTTCCTGCGCCAGGCCGGGCAGGCGCGCGAATCCGATGGCGACCGCCTCGGCGCGATCGGCTGCCCGACCCTGGTCGTGGCGGCGGCCCAGGACGCCCTGCGCAGCCTCGACGAGGCGCGGGAGCTCCGCGACGGCATCCCGGGCGCGACGCTGAGGGTGATCGACGGGTCGGGCCACATGCTGCCGCTCGAGGCCCCGGACGCGCTGGCGGACGCGATCGTGCCCTGGCTGCGGGCTCAGGCCTCCGGAGCCTCGACGATCGGGTCGTAGCGGGCGGCGTCGAAGCCCAGGAGATTCCAGCTCTGCGCCATGTGGGGCGGGAGCGGCGCGCTCACGTCGACCGGCTTGCCGGTCCGCGGGTGCGGGATGACGATCCGCCGGGCGAGCAGGTGGAGGCGGTTCTGGATGCCGCCCGGCAGCTCCCAGTTCTCGACGGAGAAGTATTTCGGGTCGCCCACGATCGGGTGGCCGATATGGGCCGCGTGGGCGCGCAGCTGGTGCGTGCGGCCGGTGACCGGCTTGAACGACAGCCAGGACAGCTTCTGGGCCGCCTGATCGACCATCGCGTAGTAGGTCAGCGCGTGGCTCGCGCCCTCGTCGCCGTGCTTGGCGACCCGCATCCGCGCGTCGGCGTCGGTGGGCTCCTCCTTGGCGAGGTAGGTCGAGACGCGTCCCTGCCGGACCCGCGGCACGCCCGCGGTGAGCGCCCAGTAGATCTTCCGCGCCGCCCGGGACCGGAAGCTCTTGGCCAGCGTCGCGGCGGCGAGCCGGGTCTTGGCGATGATCAGGCACCCGGCCGTGTCCTTGTCCAGCCGGTGGACGAGGCGCGGCTTCTGGCCGTCCGGACCCGTGAGGGCGGCGAGCAGGCCGTCCACGTGCCGGACCGTCCCCGAACCGCCCTGGACCGCGAGGCCGAAGGGCTTGTTGAGGATCATCATGTCGGCATCCTCGTAGAGGATCAGCGACCGGATGAAGGCGGCGTCGTCCTGCTCGCGGGCGGCGCTGCGCGGCCGCTCGGTGGGCTGGTCGAGGCGCAGCGGCGGCACGCGCACGCTCATGCCCGGCTCCAGCCGGTCGTTCGGCTTGGCGCGCTTGCCGTCGACCCGCAACTCGCCCTTGCGGACGATGGTCTGCACGCGGGTGAAGGGCAGGAGCGGGAAGCGGGCGGTGAGGAAGCGGTCGATCCGCATCCCGGCCTCGTCCGGCTCGACGGTCAGGGTCTGCACGCCGGAGGCGAGGGTCGCGGAGGCGGCGGCGCGCTGCTCGCGCCGGGTCGGACCGGGCGCGGGGGCAGAGGCGGTGGCGAGGGCCGGGGAGGGGGCCGCCGAGCGCTTGGCCGGCGGCCGGCCGCCGGGCTTGCCCGCCGCGGCGTCGCGCGGTGCGGCGGCGTCGCGGCGCGGCTTCGGCGGCCGGGCCGGCGCCGGGGCCGCAGCGGCCTGCGCGCCCCAGGGATCGCGGGTGCCGGCATCCTCGCCGCGGTTGCGGGCCGCGCGCTCGGCGGCGTCGCGGGCGCTGGTGCGCGGGCCCGTGCGGGCGCGGCCGTCGGCCTGGGCCTTGCCGCCCCTGAACTTGCTGGCGCTGGACTTGCCGGCCTGAGGCTTGCGCCCCGTCGGCCCGCCGCTTCTGGGAGGTCGTATCGTCATGCTTCCGCCGGCACCCGTCTCCGCGTCGGACGGAGCGTCCGGGCGCATGGGCCGCGGCGTCGCGGACGTCCGGACCGATGGGATTGCCCGGCTGTAGCATCGCCCGCGCCGAGCGGCAAAGGCGGTGGGCCGGCCCGGTCCGTCAGAGCTCCGCGCGCCACGCGTCGCGGAGGCGGGCCTTCAGGCCGGCGGGGAAGAGGTCGGGACCGCCCGGCACGTCGAGCCCGTCCAGATCGCACCACCGCGCCACGCAGGCGGTGCCGGAATCCTCGTGGAAGACGAAGCGCTCCTGCCCGTCGAACCGCCCCGGCGGCAGGGCGACGGGGAACAGGAACAGCACCTCGTGCCCGACCTGCCCCTCGTGCGTGAAGATGTTCTCCATGACGCGGGGGCCGCCGAGCACCGAGACGGTGACGCCGAGCTCCTCCCGGAACTCCCGGATCAGGGCGTCCTCGACCCGCTCGCCGAACGCGACGCTGCCGCCGAGCGGCCGGACGCCTTTCAGCCGCCCGTCATCCGCGCGGACCTCGGCCACGAGCAGGCTGTTGCCGCGCCGGGGCAGACCCAGTGCCTTCACGCGAATCTCCGCAGGGGGCCGCCAGACCGTCATCCCGCAGGGGCTAGCCCGTCGTCGGCGAGGCCGCAACGGACCGGCGCACAGCGCGCCGATCCACGGCAACAACCGGACACACGGTTGACGCCCGCCCCCGCTACGGCCAAGCTGTGTTCGACGGTTCCCCTCGGGGATCAAAAGGGAACGCGGTGAGGGGTTCGCCCCGAAGCCGCGGCTGCCCCCGCAACTGTAAGCGGCGAGCCCTTCACCACCACGTCACTGGGTCACCCCGGGAAGACGGTGCGAGGGCGGCGACCCGCGAGCCAGGAGACCTGCCGTCAGCCGTGGTCACACGCGAAACGCGCCGGGCGGGGTGTCCTGGCGGGTGTCGAGGCGCCGCCAGTCCCGAGGGGAGGCGGCCGCCGAGGCCTCGTTCGCGGTGACGTGCCACAGCAAGCGCGCCCGCGACGCCGTTCCCCATGCCCGTCTCCGCCGTCCCGAACCCCTCGAGCCCTGTCGCAGGACGCCGTCGCGCGCCCGCACGGGCAGAGGCTACCGGACAGCGAGCGCATTGTAATGTTATTACAATGCTTGTAGGACGCGGGGGCCGGCGCGCGCCGCGCACGGACCGCTTTCCCCATGTCTCCATCGACCCATCGCTCCTGCCTCGGCGGGCGGGCCCCGCTCTGCGGCGTTCTCCTCGCGCTCCTCGCCAGTCCGGCCGCCGCACAGGAGGTGGTCACGCTGGATGAGCTGTCGGTCGCGGGCGCGGGCGGCGACCCGAGCCGCCTCCCGCCGAACGGGCTCAACCTGCGCACGCCTGACCGGACCGCGAGCCGCCTCGGCCTGACGCCGCTGGAGACGCCGGCCAGCCTCGACATCGTGTCGGGCGAGACCGCGCGGCTGCGCGGCCAGGACACGATCGCCGAGGCCGTGACCCAGGACGCGACCGGCATCACCACCATCGCGGCGCCCGGCAACGGCAACGGCGCGTTCACGTCCCGCGGCTTCGCCGGCCCGAACTCGATCCAGCAGCTCTACGACGGCACGCGCTTCTACGTCGGCGCCAACACCGTGACCTTCCCGTTCGACACGTGGAACGTCGAGCGGATCGAGGTGCTGCGCGGGCCGTCCTCGGTGCTCTACGGCGACGGCGCCATCGGCGGCGTCATCAACGTGGTGCCCAAGAAGCCGGTCTTCGTGCCGATCAACGCCGCCCGCGCGGTGATCGGCACCGACGGGGTCGCGCGGCTCGCCCTCGATTCCGGCGGCCCGCTGGGCCAGGCTGAGTACGGCGACACCTTCGCGTACCGCCTCAACGTCAGCGGCAACCGCGCCGACGGCTGGATGCGGCCGGAGGGCGATTTCCGCAACCTCGCGGTCTCCGCCGCCCTGCTGTTCCGGCCGAGCGCCGACCTCGCCTTCACCCTGAGCCACGATCTCGGCTACCAGGAGCCCGCCCGCTACTGGGGCACGCCGCTGGTCGAGGGACGGATCCCGGATCTCATCCGGTTCAACAACTACAACGTCCGCGACGCGAAGATCACGTGGGCCGACAACTGGACCCAGCTCAAGACCGAGTGGTCCCCCTCGGCCGACATCACGATCCGCAACACCGCCTACCGGCTGACCAGCCGGCGCCACTGGCTCGACGTCGAGCAGTACAGCTACAACCGCGGCACCGGGCTCGTGGACCGGGGCGACTACCTGGAGATCTACCACAGCCAGGAGCAGGTCGGAGACCGCCTCGACGCGACGTTCCGGGGCAGCCTGTTCGGGCTGCCGAACCAGTTCGTGGCCGGCTTCGACGTGAACCACATCGACTTCCGCCACACCAACAACTTCTACTTCGACCAGACCACGAGCGTGCCGCTCACCGGCTACGATCCGGGCCTGTTCCCGCAGAACGGCCGGGCGCGCCCGGCCTACGCGACGCAGACGAGCCAGGCCTCGGTCTTCGCCGAGGACCGGGTGATCCTGTCGGACAAGCTCTCGTTCCTCACCGGCGTGCGCCTCGACGTGCCGACGCTGAACCGCGAGGACCTGCAGACGGGATCGCGGTTCGAGAAGACCTATCGGGCGCTCGGCTACCGGTTCGGCCTCGTCTACAACCCGACGCCGGACAGCGCGCTCTACGCCCAGTACAGCTTCGCCACCGACCCGGTGAACAGCCTGATCACGCTGTCGCAGTCGCTGGCCGGCTTCAAGCTCGCGACCGGCGATCAGGTCGAGATCGGCGCCAAGGGTCTGGCCTTCGACGGCGCCCTCGAATGGACCGTCGCGGGCTACCGGATCGTCAAGGACAACCTGATCTCGGCGATCCCCGGCCAGCCGACGCTGTCCACGCAGGTGGGGAGCCAGTCCTCGCAGGGCTTCGAGCTGGCGCTCGGCTGGCGCTTCGCGCCGGGCTGGCGGCTCGACGGCAACCTCGCGCTCCTCCACGCGCAGTACGACCGGTTCGACCAGACGGTGAACGGCGCCACCGTCTCGTATGCCGGCAACCAGCCGATCGACGTGCCCGAGCGCGTGGCCAACCTCTGGCTGACCTGGGACGTCACCCGCGACTGGACCGCGCGGGTCGGACTGCAGAACGTCGGGCAGGTCTACAGCGACTTCGGCAACACGGCGCGGCGCCCCGCCTACAACCTCGTCAACGCGGTCCTGGACCATCAGGTGACGGCGGACTCGCGCCTGTCCGTGCGGGTCTACAACCTGTTCGACAAGGTCTACGCGATCTCGGGCAACGCCGTGAACGGGGTCGGCACCAACTGGCTGCTCGGGCGCCCGCGCTCGGTCGAGGTCGCCTACACGGTGACGTGGTGAGCCTGCCGCACCGGCTCGGCAAGGCGGGACGGCGCTGGCTGCTCCTGTTCCACCGCTGGGCCGGGATCGCCGCGGGGCTGTTCTTCGCGCTGTGGATCGGCTCCGGGCTGGTGATGCTCTACGTGCCGTTCCCGGCGCTCACCGAGGCCGAGCGGCTGTCGGGGCTCGCCCCGATCGCCTGGGATCAGGTCGCGGTCGCGCCGGACGCGGCGCTGCGGGCCGGCGGGCTCGCCGGCGTGCCGGCCGCCTTCGGCCTGGAGATGCGGGGCGACGAGCCGGTCTACCGGATCGCCGGCCACGACGGCACCCGGGTGACGGTCTCGGCACGGACCGGCGCGCGGCTCGGTCCGCTGACACTCGCAGACGCGCTGCGTGTCGCGGCCGGTGGTGCTCCGGCTGCGCAGGCCGAGCTGGTCGCGCGCGACCAGTGGACCGTCACGGCCCGCTACGATCCGCTCCGGCCCTTCCTGAAGGTGGCCCTCGGCGACGCCGCGGGGACCGAGCTCTACGTGTCTGCGGTGACCGGGGAGATCGCCCTCGACACGACACGCTTCGAGCGGGGCTGGAACTGGGTGGGTTCGGTGGCGCACTGGATCTACCTCACGCCGCTGCGGGCCCGGCCGGAGCTGTGGCGGACGGTCCTGTTGTGGCTCTCCGGTTTCGCCGCCCTCGGCGCGCTGAGTGGAGGCGCGATCGGGATCTGGCGCCTGCGCCTTCGGCGGCGCTACGCGGCCGGGGCCGTCACGCCCTATCGCGGGCTGGCGCGCTGGCACCACCTGCTCGGCCTCGCGGGGGGCCTCGGCTTGAGCACGTTCATCGTCAGCGGCTGGATCTCCATGAACCCGAACCGCTGGTTCAGCGCGACCAGCCCGCCGGTAGCGTTGCGCGCCGCCTATGCTGGAATCCCGCCGGCGCTCGGCCTCGATCCGCACCGGCTCCGCGATGGCGCCGTGCCGGATACGCGCACCCTGCGCTTCGCCGCCGTCGGCGGACGCTGGTGGGTCGTCGCCGAGACGGCGGACGGCCTCCGGACGGTCGCAGCGGACGGCGCGACCGCCCTCGACGCGCGCAGCATCGCGACGGCCGCGGCAGACGGTTTCGCGGACGGTCCCCTCCGGTCGATCCGCCCGTTATACGCCTACAACGCCTACTGGTATCCCCACGGGGCCGACCCACGGCCGCTTCCGGTGCTGCGCCTGCGCTTCGGCGACGCGGCCGCCACGTGGCTCCACGTCGATCCCCGGGACGGCACGATCCTCCAGCGCCTGGACCGCTCGGGCCGGATCAACCGCTGGCTGTTCGACGCCGCGCACCGGCTCGACCTGCCGGGGCTCACCGGCAACCGCCCCCTGCACGATACGGCCCAGTGGGTCCTGAATCTCCTGGCGGCGGGCATCGCGGTCACCGGGATCGTGGCGGGCTGGCGCAGGCTGCGTCGGACGCTGTCCGCCTGAGGTCGGTTTCAGCGTGTGCTGTCGAGCGGTCGAGATCGGCCCGGCGGTGGCTTCCGATCCGGTCGTGCTGCGCGTCAGGACGACAGCCCGGAGGCGGACGCAGATACCTCCACGTCCGGCCTGTGCGCCTGTCGGTATTCACGGGGGCTCGCGTCGTAGCGATCCTTGAAGCGGCGCGCGAAATGCGCCTGGCTGCTGAAGCCGCAGCCATAAGCCAACAGGCCGATCGACAGGGTGGCGCAGGCCGGGTCGGTCAGGCGCTTGGCTGCCACCTCCAGTCTGCGTCCCCAGATGTAGTCGGAGATGTGCCGGCCGCGCTCATGAAACAGCTCCTGCAGCCGCCGCAACGACACGCCCATCGCGGCGGCGAGCCGGGGCGGGTCCAGGTTCGGATCGCTCAGGTTCGCCTCGACATAGGCCTTGGCGCGCTGGACCGTGACGTTGCCGTGGACGGAACGGGGTACCTCCTGCGCCATCCGTTCGGCGAGACTCGCCACGATCAGGTCGACGCCGATCGATGCCATGCGCTCGGCCGCGTCAGGGGTGAGGCGATCGCTGACCCGGACGAGTTCCTGAAGGTACGAGCCCGTCAGGGTCGTCGAGGCGAGGTCCGCTGCGGCCGTGAGCGCGGTGTAGAGCCGGGACGGGCCCAGAACGGTCTCGAAACGCTGGCGCGGCAGATCGATGACCAAGGAGTCGCCGGTCTCCGCCTCCATCACGGATGAACTCGAGTCGAGCAAGATGAGGTCGCCCGGCTTGGTCTTCGCCTCCCGGTCAAGCTGCTGGATTGTATCCCGTCCGGACAGCTTCAGGAGCACGAAAACCCGATCGGGGTTCCCGCGGCGTCGCGCTTCGGCGTCCGTGATTCTGGTCCGCACGGTTGTGTGCCAGAAATGCGAGATCGGCATCGCGCCGATACACGTCACGTCCAGCCGTCCCTGGAACGGGAGACCGTCCGGCGTCTCGATCTCGGCAGGCACGAGCCGCTCGCAGACCAGTTCCCGCCATTGGCGGACCGCGTTTCTGGGATGAATCCCATCTGTCGAGAAAAACGGTTGCATCCGCCGCCTGGGCACCCCTGTCGCCACCCGGTGGCGAAGATCGGGAACCCCGGCGTTTATTGTATATAATCTACCTTCACAACAGGTAGACGGGGGACAAGCGGCGGAGCAGCGGCGCCCGGCCAAACAGCGCCGTCCGGAAGCGGACCGGCGATGATCCATCCCTCTCGAGCATCATCACGATCACGCGGCCTGATGTCCGACCCTAGAACCGCGCCGTCAGGAACAGCCGCACGTTCCGCCCCGGCAGCAGGATCTCGTCCTTCTTGAACGAGGTCGAGTTGCGGATATCGTCGTTCAGGAGGTTGCGGCCCTGGAGGCCGAGGGTGATCGCGCTCGCCCCGTAGACCGCGGGATCGACGGCCTTGGTGTAGCTCAGCTCGGCGCGCAGGTCGTCGTAGCCGGTGGTCGGCGTCTCGTACACCGCCGTGGCGTCGTGGCTGAAGGCGTGGAGCAGGTTCACCCGCGCGAACCATCCGTCGGCCCGCAGGTAGACGCCGCCGCCGAGCCGGTAGGGCGGGATGCGCGGCACGTTCGCGCCGTTGTCGAACTGGGCGCGGACGAAGTCGAACTGCGCCTCGACGCCGGCGAAGCCGTTGCCCACCGGCACGAGGTCGTACTGGCCGATGATCTCGGCGCCGTAGAAGGTCGCGTTCTGCTGCTGGTAGACGATCTGCCGGTTGTCGGTGCCGACGCCGCAGGAGGCGAAGTCGTCGTCGCAGGTCAGACCCGTGTAGTTCCGGTAGATGAAGCCGGTGTAGCGGGTGAAGTAGCCGGTGGCGTCCAGACGGAAGGGCCCCTCGGCCCGCCGGATGCTGGCCTCGACGGTCCGGGCTCGCTCCTTCTTGAGGTTCGGGTTGCCGATCTCGAAGGTCGCGGTGGCGTCGTGCGGGCCCTGCGAGAACAGCTCATAGCCCGTGGGCCCGCGCTCGACGTAGGAGCCGGTGAGGCTCGCCACGAAGCCGTAAGGCAGGTCCTGCAGGGCGCCGATGCTGGCGCTCTTCGGGGCGAAGCGCCGGGTGCGCGCGTACTGGAACGGCTCCTGTCCGTCGACCGGCACGTAGTCGGCGGGGAACTGCGCCGCCGTGCTCGAGAGCCGGTCGACCTCGTAGCGCCCGGCCGCCTGCAGCCGCGTGCCCGGGCGCAGTTCCAGCTCCTCGAAGAGGTAGACCGCGTTCGCGCGCGACTCCGTCTTCGGCAGGAACGATTCGAGTTGCGTGTTGATCACGCGCCGGTCCGACTGGAAGCCCAGAGCGCCGGTGAGCCTGCCGAACTCCGTGATGACCGGGACGTGCTGGAGTTCCAGGCGTCCCTCGGCCTCGCGGTTCTTGAAGATCGCCTGGACGCCCTCGATCCCGTCGTCGCCGATCCCGACCTCGTTGTGGCGGTAGACCGAGTAGCCCGCCCAGTAGCGGATCACCTCGAAGGGCCCGTCGAGCGGACGGTACTCGCCCCGCGACAGGACCCGGTCCTGGTTCGGGGTCAGGCGGGTCCGGTCCTGCTCGGCCACGCCGCCGGGGATCGCGTAGACCGCGTCGTAGTGGCTGAAGGAGATGCCCACGAAGCCGCGGTCGCCGATCGCCGAGATGCCGACCGCGCCGCCCTGCGACTCGTTGTACGAGTTGCGCTGGATCCCGCCGGGGATCGCGTAGCTGTCGTTGGCGGTCTTGAAGCCGTCGGCGTGGACCGCGATGCCGTCGCCGCCGGCGTCCACCGTGGCGGCCCCGAGCCGGCCGTTATCCACGCTGGAGAAGCCGCTGGTGACCTGCCCCTGCACCCCGTTCGCCGGGATGAAGGTCGGGACCCGGTTGTTGTCGGCCGAGACGACGCCGCCGATGGCCCCCGAGCCGTAGCGCAGGGTCGCGGGACCGCGGATCACCTCGATCCGGTCGGAGACCAGCGGGTTCACCGGCACGGCGTGATCCTCGCCGAGGTCGGACACGCCGCCGTTGACGATGCCGTTCTCCTGGATCCGCACCCGGGCATTGTCGAGGCCGCGGATGATCGGTCGCGAGGCCGCACCCGGCGCGTAGGTCGTGCCCGAGATGCCCGGACGGTCGAACAGGGCGTCGCCCAGGGTCCGGGGCTGGTCGCGCGCGATCTGGTCCTGGGTCACCACCGTCACCGGTGAGAACGTGTTGGTCGCCACCGGCAGGACGCCGATCGGCACCGCCGCGTCCGCCGCGACCGCGCCGCGCGACGGCTGGATCGGGCTCGGGCTGGTGACGCTGATCTCGTCGAGGGCGACGGCCTGCTGCGCCCGCGCGGCGGAGGGCGTGAGGAGGCCGGCGCAGACGGTCGAGGACAGGACCGTGCTGGCGAGGAAGCCGAAGCGGCGCGAGGGAAGCATCGAGACTCACACAGTGTTATATCGTTTCATTGTTGCGGTGCCTCGGTCCGGTGCAAGCGTTAATCCCGCCGGTGTCGGACACGGCCGAGAAACGTTACATCGTTGCAACAGCGATCCGGGCGGCGCGCCCGCACAAGCTCAAGACGCCGGTTGACTTTGAAACGTTATAACATTTTGATCGCGTCATGACTCAGCGCGACACCCGCCTTCCCGTCACCGTCCTGTCCGGCTTCCTCGGGGCCGGGAAGACGACACTTCTCAATCACGTGCTCACCAATCGCGACGGCCGCCGCGTCGCGGTGATCGTCAACGACATGAGCGAGGTGAACATCGACGCGGATCTGGTCCGCGCCGGGGGCGCCGACCTGTCCCGGACCGACGAGACGCTCGTCGAGATGACCAACGGCTGCATCTGCTGCACCCTGCGCGACGACCTGCTCGCCGAGGTCCGGCGGCTGTCGGAGACGGGGCGGTTTGACTACCTGCTGATCGAGGGGACCGGCATCGCCGAGCCGCTGCCGGTCGCCTCGACCTTCTCGTTCCGCGACGAGGCCGGCCGCTCCCTGTCGGATCTCGCCCGGCTCGACACGATGGTCACGGTGGTCGACGCCGTGAACCTGCTGAAGGATTACGGCTCGGCGGCCTTCCTGCGCGAGCGCGGCGAGACGGCGGGCGCCGAGGACACGCGTACGCTCGTGGACCTGCTCGTGGAGCAGATCGAGTTCGCCGACGTGGTGGTCATCAACAAGGCGCGCGACGTGCCGGCCGAGCACCTCGCGCTGGTGCGCTCCGTCGTGCGCGGCCTGAACGCCGATGCCCGCATCCTCGAGACCGATCACGGGCGCGCGCCGCTCGCCGAGATCCTCGACACCGGCCTCTTCGACGAGGAGAAGGCGCAGCAGCACCCGCTCTGGTTCAAGGAGCTCTACGGCGCCCACGCGCACGTGCCGGAGACCGAGGAGTACGGCATCGCCTCCTTCGTCTACCGAGCCCGGCGGCCCTTCGACCCGGAGCGCTTCAACGCCTTCGTCAACGCCACGTGGCCGGGTCTGATCCGCGCGAAGGGCCATTTCTGGCTCGCGACCCGGCCGGACTGGGTCGGCGAGTTCTCCCTGGCGGGCGCTGTGGCCCGGGTCTCGGCGATGGGGTTCTGGTGGTCGGCCGTGCCGCGGCGGCGCTGGCCGGAGGCGCCCGAGTTCCAGGCGCGGCTCCGGGACGTCTGGAGCGAGGTCTGGGGCGACCGGCGCCAGGAGCTGGTCTTCATCGGCACCGGCATGGACGCCGCGGCGCTCACGGCAGCGCTGGACGCCTGCCTGCTCGAGACCGGCGCGGACCGGGCGCCGTTCGATCCCGCGCCCTATCGCGGCCTGCCGGACCCGTTCCCGGCCTGGCGCCGCGCGGCCTGAGGGCGACGGTCAGGTCGCCAACGCTTCCGCCTCGTCCTCGGCCTCGATCTCGGCATCCGCCTCGGTCGTCTGACCGGATGCGCCGGCCGCCTCCGCGAGGCCGCGGGCCGCCTTCCGCAGGAGCTTCCGGAGGCGGCGGCGGTCGGTCTTGTCGAGGTGGTCGAGCAACTCGGCCTCGACCTCCTCCTGGATCCGCTCGATGGCCTCGGCCTTGGCCCTGCCGGTCTCCGTGAGCTGGACCCGCACCACGCGGCCATCGCCCGATTCGGCCCGGCGCTCGACGATGCCGAGGGCCGCGAGCCGCGTGACGGTCTTGGAGGCGGTGGGCGGCCGGACGCGCAGCAGGGCGGCGAGATCGCCCATCGTCATCGTGCCGGCCGCGGCGAGCGCCTGCACCACCTGCTCCTGGCCGGCGAACAGGCCGAGCTTGGCCAGACGGTCGCCGGTCCGTGCCCGGTGCAGGCGCGCCGCCTGCACCAGCGCCCAGCCGACGCTGCGCACGCCGGGTGGCCTCAGCTTCTTGGACGGGAGGCCGAGCAACGCGGCCTCGTCCTGATGATCGCGCTTCTGCTTGTCGCCCACCGGAGCGCCCGAATTAGAGCCGGCGGCCGCCGGACGATCCTGAATCTGCACCGTCCACCCCCATCAAGCGGCCGCCCAGGTCCCTGTGGCGCCGACCGGTGACGATGCGATGACGGGGCTGGCGCGGAGGCCCGCTCAGCAGTGCATGAGACGCTGGAGACGGTCCAGGATGTCCTCGCCGGTGCAGGGACGGGCGATGAACTCGGCATGCTCGGGCATGCGGGCCGGGTCCGGGGCCGCGCGCCCGGACACGATCAGGATCGGCAGTTGCGGCCGCGCCTCGGCCACGGAGCTCGCGAGGTCGAAGCCGTCGGTCTTGCCCGAGAGCTGCACGTCCGTGACCAGCCCGCAGATGTCCGGGCGCGCCTGCAGGATGCTGAGCGCCCGCTCGGCCGAGGCGCACTGGACGGTGTCGTAGCCGCCTTCCTCCAACACGTCCCCGAGGTCCATGATCGTCAGCGCCTCGTCCTCGACGAGGAGGATTACCGGCCGATCGCCGCTCGAACCCGTCTGCTCGCTCGCCACTGTGTACTCCCTTCGGCAGCACCCGGCCGCGCGGGCCGCCGCACGCATCTCCAGCCGTAGGCCCAACGGCAGAAACGGTCCCGGGTTGCAGGCCGGCACGGGGGCTCGTCACGGGAAAGTGGAACGCGCGGGCCTCATGTCGATGCCGGCGCCAGCTCGGTCACCACCCCGGCGACGGCCTCGATGAGCCGGTCGAGATCCGCCGCGCCGATCGTGAGCGCGGGGGTGAGGTAGACGATGTCGCCGAAGGGCCGCACCCAGACGCCGCGGGCGAGCAGTTCCGCCTTCAGGACGGCCAGATCGGGCGCCCGCGCGAACTGGACCGCGCCGATGGCTCCGAGGACCCGGACATCCGCCACGCCGGGCACCCGCCGCAGAGGCTCCAGCCCCGCGGCGAGGCGCTCCGCGATGGCGCGGGCCTGGGACAGGCGCGGCTCGGTCTCGAACAGGTCGAGGCTGGCATTGGCCGCCGCGCAGGCGAGGGGGTTGGCCATGAAGGTCGGGCCGTGCATCAGCGCCGCCGCCGGATCCTCGGACCAGAACGCCGCGAACACCTCCGTGCGGGCGATCGTGGCGGCGAGCGCCATCGTGCCGCCCGTGAGCGCCTTCGACAGGCACAGGATGTCGGGCACGATCCCCGCCTGCTCGCTGGCGAACAGGCTGCCGGTGCGCCCGAAGCCGGTGAAGATCTCGTCGGCGATGAGCGGCAGCCCGTGGCGGCACGCCAGCCCGGCGACCGTCGCCAGCACCTCCGGCGGGTGGGTCCGCATCCCGCCGGCCCCCTGCACCAGCGGCTCGACGATCACCGCCGCCAGGGTGTCGCGATGGGCCGCCAGGGCCGCGTCGAGCGCCGCGGTCTCGGCCCCGCTGCGCGGCAGGTCGCAGAAAATCTGGCCCGGCAGGTAGGCCCCGAAGCGGCGGTGCATGCCCTCCTCGGGGTCGCAGACCGACATCGCCCCCATCGTGTCGCCGTGGTAGCCGCCGCGGAACGCGAGGACCTTCGTCCGCCCGCTCACGCCGCGGTTGATCCACATCTGCGCCGCCATCTTGAGCGCGACCTCCACGGCGACCGAGCCCGAATCGCTGAGGAAGACGTGGTCGAGATCGCCCGGCAGCAGGGCGGCGAGCCGCCGGGCCAGGGCTTCCGCCGGCGCGTGGGTGAGGCCGCCGAACATCACGTGGGGCATGCGCGCGAGCTGGTCGGCCACCGCGCCCGCTATGTGCGGGTGATTGTAGCCGTGCACCGCGGTCCACCAGGAGGCGATGCCGTCCACGAGCTCGCGCCCGTCGGCGAGGCGGATGCGGGTGCCCTGGGTCGCGACCGCCTCCAGGGGCGGCGCCGCGCGGCGCATCTGCGTGTAGGGCCGCCAGAGATGGCCTGCGGGCGTTGCGAGGGTCATGCGCCTGGCATGATGTGGCCTCGGACGGGGGTCAAGGACCGGCACCCGCCGCTTGACATTGTCCGCGCGGCACCGCCCATCCCCGTCTCCATGGACAGCCTCGACGCCTTCGCCACCGGGAAACTCGACGCCCTCGAGGCCGGCAGCCTGCGCCGCAAGCTGGTGCCGACGGAGCGCGGCGCCGGCGCCGCGGCGGCGCGGCGGGGACGGGCGCTCGTCTCCTTCTCGTGCAACGACTATCTCGGCCTCTCGCATCACCCGCGGGTGATCGCGGCGGCCCAGGCCGCGGTCGCGAGCCACGGCGCGGGGGCGGGCGGGTCGCGGCTCGTGACCGGCGACCACCCCTATCTCGGCGCCCTGGAAACCGGCCTCGCGCGCCACAAGGGCACGGAGGCCGCCCTGGTCTTCGGCAGCGGCTACCTCGCCAATCTCGGCATCACCCCGGCGCTCGCCGGGCGGGGCGACCTCGTCCTGCTCGACGAGCTGTCCCACGCCTGCATGTGGGCGGGCGCGCGGCTCTCGGGCGCGCGGGTCCTGACCTTCCGCCACAACGATCCCGGCGACCTCGCGGCGCGGCTCGCCGAGCACCGGCCGCACCACGGGCGCGCCCTCGTGCTGACCGAGCGCGTGTTCAGCATGGACGGCGACCGGGCGCCTCTCGGCGACATCCTGGGCATCGCCGAATCCTTCGACGCCTGGACGCTGGTGGACGACGCCCACGGCATCGGCGTGGTCGAGGACGGACCGCGGGCGCCCCTGGAGATGGGCACCCTTTCGAAGGCGCTCGGCTCGTACGGCGGCTATCTCTGCGCCTCGCGCCCGGTCATCGACCTGATGACGAGCCGTGCCCGCAGCTTCGTCTACACCACCGGCCTGCCACCGGCCTCGGCCGCCGCGGCCCTGGAGGCGCTGGCGATCCTGGAGGCGGAGCCCGAGCGCCGGGCCCGTCCGCTCGCCCTCGCCCGGCGCTTCACCGCCCGCCTGGGCCTGCCGGAGGCCGAGAGCGCGGTCGTGCCGGTCCTGGTCGGCGAGGCGCAGGCGGCGCTCGACATCTCGGCGGCGTTGGAGGCGCAGGGCTACCTCGTGGTGGCGATCCGCCCGCCGACCGTGCCGGCCGGCACCGCGCGGCTGCGGGTCGCCTTCTCGGCCGCCCACGACGAGGCCCAGGTCGACGCCCTCGCGGAGGCCGTGGCCGCCCTGATCGGTTGAGCGCGGGCGCTTCTCGGTGATCGCGCCGATTCTCATATCTGCGGGCCCAACACGCGGCTGCGGACACCCTTCGTCTCTGCGAGCGCAGCGAAGCTGGGCAGGGCGGCACGACCCCTGGGATCGTGGCGCCACGCTGGATTGCTTCGCTGCGCTCGCAAAGACGGTGAGGGCGTCGCGACAACCTGCTAAGGCGTTTCGCGCACCGAGAACCCGATCCGGCCGCCCGAGGTCGGGCGACATCATCGAGAGGACGACGCCATGGACGCCACCGCGCTGCGAGCCCTCCAGGCTCCGATCAAGGACAAGTACCGCACCGCGCCGGACGCGGCGGTCATCACCTTGAAGGCCAGGGGCACGCTGGACGACACCAAGATCGCCTGCAAGGTCGAGACGGGCCGCGCCATCGCGGAGGCCGGGCTGCACCCGGCCACGGGCGGCTCGGGCGCGGAGCTGTGCTCGGGCGACATGCTGCTGGAGGCGCTGGTCGCCTGCGCGGGCGTGACGCTCAAGGCGGTGGCGACCGCCCTGGAGATCCCGCTGCGCGCCGGCACGGTCAGCGCCGAGGGCGACCTCGATTTCCGCGGCACCCTCGGGGTCGACAAGGAGGCGCCGGTGGGCTTCCGCAACATCCGCCTGTTCTTCGAGCTCGACACCGATGCGCCGGAGGACAAGCTCGCGCAGCTCCTGAAGCTGACCGAGCGCTACTGCGTCGTGTTCCAGACCCTCAACCACAAGCCGGACCTGTCGGTCGCCGCGACGACCGCCTGACGGAGCGCACCATGGCGGGCGGCATCACCCAGGCCGAGTACTGGAACGGCGAGGTCGGGACGCGCTGGGCGCGCAATCAGGCCGTCCTCGACGCGATGTTCGTCCCGCTGACGGAGGCGCTCTTCGCCCGCGCGGGGCTCGCCCCGGGCGAGACGGTGCTCGACATCGGCTGCGGCGCGGGCGCCACGACCCTGGATGCCGCGCGCCGGGTCGGGCCCGCCGGGAGCGTGGCGGGCGCCGACATCTCGGCGCCGCTCCTCGCCGTGGGGCGGGAGCGCGCCGAGGCGGAGCCCCCCGGGAGCGCGTCGCTCCAGTTCGTCGAGGCCGATGTCGAGACGGCCGATCTCGGCCGGTTCGACCACGTCGTGTCGCGGTTCGGCGTGATGTTCTTCGCGGATTCCGCCCGCGCCTTCGCCAACGTGCGCCGGATGCTTCGGCCGGGCGGCCGGATGACCTTCCTGTGCTGGCGGCCCCTCGCCGAGAACCTGTGGGTCGGCGTGCCGCGCGACGCGGTGCTGCCGCTCCTGCCGGAGGTGCCGCCGCCGCCGCAGCCCGACACGCCGGGTCCGTTCCGCTTCGCCGACGCCGACCCGCTCGTCGCGCTCCTGCGCAGCGCCGGGTTCGACGCCGTCACCTGCGATGCCCTCGACCGGGACATCGTCCTCGGGCAGGGCGAGACCGACGCGGCGGCGGTCGCGGCGGCCACCCACGTCGCCCTGAACCTCGGGCCGAGTTCCCATCTCGTCCGCGAGGCCGCGCCGGATCTCCGGGCGCGCGCCGAGGCGGCCGTGGCGGAGGCCCTCCGGCGGCACGCGGCGGGCGGCGCCGTGCGCCTGCGCGCCGCCTGCTGGCTCATCCAGGCGGGATAGGTTCCGCGCCGCTGCTCGATCTCACCGTCTTCGCGAGCGGAGCGAAGCGATCCAGCCCGCGCGACGATCCGGGGCGTCCCGCTGCCCTGGGTCACTGCGCTGCGCGCGTGATGACGAAGGGCGCGACGGCCGCCGAAGGGTCGATCGGAAACGGTATCAGAGACCCAGCGCGCCGCCGTCCGAGCGCGGGTCGTGGGTCGCCTCGATCCGCCCGTTCCGGGGATGGCGGACCAGCATGCCGGCATGGCCGAGCGAGTCGATGTAGGAGCCGCCGAGTTCCTCGATCTCGTGGCCGAGTCGGCCCAGGGACGCGATGCAGGCCGGATCGAACCGATCCTCCACCTTCACGCTGAGGGAGGGCGCGCCCCAGGTGCGCCCGTAGAGCAGGCGCGGCGCGTCGACCGCGTCCGCCACCGACATCCCGTAATCGGCGTAGCGGGTGAAGATCTGGGCCTGGAACTGCGGCTGCCCGTCGCCGCCCATGCTGCCGTAGCTCATCACGCGCCCGTCGTCGAAGGCGGCGAGCGCCGGGATCAGCGTATGGAACGGGCGCCGGCCCGGCTCCAGGGGATTCACGGCCTTCGGGTCGAGCGAGAACGACATGCCCCGGTTCTGCCAGCAGATGCCGGTGGCGGGCAGGACCGTGCCGGAGCCGTACTCCCAGTAGACCGACTGGATGTAGGAGACGGCGAGGCCGTCCTTGTCGATGGCGCCCATCCAGACCGTGTCGCCGTGACCGGGATCGGGCAGGGGCACCCGGGCGGCGCGGCCCATGTCGACGAGCGCGGCCTCGCGGGCGAGCCGGTCCGGGGTCAGGAAGGTGGCGGGATCGTGCCGCAGGCGGGCGAAATCGGTGACCACCCGGTCGCGGATCGCGAAGGCCCGCTTCGTCGCCTCGATCAGCCCGTGGTAATGGGCCGTGGTCTCGGGCTCGACGATGTTGAGACGGTCGAAGATCCCGAGGATCAGGAGCGCCGCGAGCCCCTGGGTCGGCGGCGGGAAGTTGTAGAGCGTCGCGTCGCGGCGGCGGATCGACAGGGGCGCCCGCTCGACCGCCGCGAAGGATTCCAGATCCGCCCGGGTGACCGGCGCGCCGAGGCGCTCCAGGTCGGCGGCGATCTCCCGGCCGATATCGCCGCGGTAGAAGTCGCCGAGGCCCGCATGGGCGAGCTGCTCCAGGGTGGCGGCGAGCAGCGGGAGGCTCCGGGTCTCGCCGGCCGGGAACGGCTTGCCGTCCTTCAGGAACGTCCGCGCGAAGTTCGGGGCGTCGTGGAGGGTGTCGAGTTCCTGGGGCACGTAGCGCGCCTCCGACGGGGAGACCGGGACGCCGGCCCGCGCCTGCGCGATCGCGTCGGCCAGCAGGGTCTCCAGCGGGAGGCGGCCGCCCAGCGCCCGCGCCAGCTCCAGGGCGAGGCGCCAACCGCTCACCGCGCCCGCGACCGTCACCATCGCGTCGGGGCCGCGGGCGGGGATCGCGTCGTAGCCCTTCTCGCGATAGCGCGGGATCGTGGCGAGGCGCCCGGCCGGACCGCAGGCCTCGATGCCGCGCACCCGCCCGCCGCGCTCGCGCACGAGCCAGAAGCCGTCGCCGCCGATGCCGTTCATGTGCGGGTAGACCACCGCGATGGAGGCGGCCATCGCCACCATCGCCTCGATGGCGTTGCCGCCCTGCGCCAGGACGGTCTGCCCCGCCTGGGCGGCGAGGCTGTGGGGCGCGGCGACGGCGGCGGACGTGAAGACGGGGGTCTCGGGCATCGACGGTCCTGTGGTGTACCGGCCGCACGGTTAGGCGAGCGCGCGGCTCCTGCAAAGGTCGAGCGTGTTCGACCAGCACGCCGTGCTATTCTGCGGCCCGTACTGTCGCCGACTAGCGGCCCATGGTCCGGAAGCTCATAGCCTCGTTTGCCCTGGCCCTCTCGGCCGTGCCCGCCGCGGCCCAGCAGCACGTGCCCTCGGTCTTCGAGGGCGCGGGCGCCGATCCGCGCGTCTCGGTCTCCCAGCCGGAGACCACCAGCCAGGCCTCCGGCGGCTACGTCCGCTCGGTCGAACCCTCGCTCGGCCCGCTCGGCGATCCGCTGGGGATCCGCCCGGTCCTGAAGGAGCGGGGCATCGAGTACAGCCTGACCTACATCGTCGACGTGCTCGGCAACCCGGTCGGCGGCCTGCGGCAGGGCGCGATCGTCGAGGACCGCCTCAACCTGCGCCTCAACCTCGACCTCGACCGGCTCGCGGGCTGGCAGGGCGCGACGGTCCACGCCAACGCCTACTTCATCCACGGCACCGGCCTGTCGCGCTACTATGTCGGCAACCTGCTCACGACGAGTGTCATCGAGGCGCTGCCGTCGACGCGGCTCTACGTTCTCTGGCTCGACCAGAGCCTGATGGACGGAAAGCTCGGGATCCGGATCGGCCAGCAGGCCGCCGATACCGAGTTCTTCGTCAGCCAGACCGCGACCCTGTTCGTGAACTCGACCTTCGGCTGGCCGGCCATCACCGGGCTCGACCTGCCGAGCGGCGGCCCGGCCTACCCGCTCGCGGCGCCGGCGATCCGGGCCAAGTACGTGCCGGGCAACGGCTTCTCCCTGCAGGTCGGCCTCTACGACGGCGATCCGGCCGGCGCGAACCGCCCCGGTCGGGATCCGGAGGCGCAGCGCCTCGACCGGACGGGCACGAATTTCCGCCTGCGCGATCCGGCCCTGGTCATCGCCGAGGCCACCTACGCGTACAACATCGCGCCCGGCGCCCGGGGATTGCCCGGGGACATCACCCTCGGCGGCTGGCAGCATTTCGGCCGGTTCGACAGCCTGCGCTTCGACATCACCGGCGTGCCGCTGGCCGACCCGAACGCCACCGGGATCGGCCGGCCGGTGCGCGGCAATGCCGGCCTCTACGCGATCTACGACCAGACCCTCTACCGGGAATCCGGCAAGGACGACGAGGGCCTGGGCTTCTTCGTGCGCGCGGCGTGGTCGCCCACGCGTTCGAGCCTGATCGACGCCTACGTGGATACCGGCCTCGCCTACAAGGGCCTGTTCGAGGGGCGCGACGACGACACCATCGGACTCAGCTTCGCCTACGCCCGCATCGGCGACGACGCCCAGCGGGCCGACCGGGACACGATCCTCTACACCGGGATGCCGATGCCGCGCCGCCGCGCCGAGGCGGTGATCGAGGCGACCTACCAGGCGGTGGTCGTGCCGGGCTTCACGGTGCAGCCCGACGCGCAGTACGTCATCCGGCCGGGTGCCGGAATCGCCGGTCCGGACGGGCGCCGGCTGCGCAACGCGGCGGTGCTCGGCCTGCGCGCGACCGTGCAGTACTGAGCCGGCCTGCGACCGCGGCACCCGGAACGCTCCCGGGCCTCCGCCTCTTTCAGCAGCATGTTGATTTTCGAGTGGGTCGTCGGCGTCCTGTTCGGCGCCGTCCTCCTGGCCGGCGTCGCGCGCCGGCTCGGTGCGCCGTATCCCGCCTTCCTGGCGCTGGGCGGCGTCGGCCTCGCCTTCGTGCCCGGCGTCCCGAACCTGCGGCTCGATCCCGAACTGGCGCTCGCCCTGTTCCTGGCCCCGGTCCTGCTCGATGCCGGGTTCGATGCCTCGGTGCGGGACCTGAAGGAGAACTGGCGCGCGGTGCTCGGGCTCGCGGTCGGGGCCGTAGCGGTGACGACCGTCGCGGTCGCGGTCGTGGCGCGGCTCGTCGTGCCGGACATGCCGCTCTCCGCCTGCATCGTGCTCGGCGCCGTGGTCGCGCCGCCCGACGCCGTGGCGGCGCTGGCGGTGCTCAAGCACGCGCCGATGCCGCACCGGCTCGCCACGATCCTACGCGGCGAGAGCCTGCTCAACGACGCGGCCTCACTGCTGATCTACCGACTCGGCGTGACGGCCGCGATGGCCGGCACCTTCCACCCGGCGGAGGTGGCGCCGGCCTTCCTCCTGGGCGTGGTCGCGAGCCTCGTCGTCGGCCCCTGCCTCGGCCTGCTGTTCGTGGCCGTGACCCGGCGCGTGACCGATCCGGCGAGCGCGATCGTGCTCCAGTTCGTCGCCGCCTTCGGGATCTGGCTCGCCGCGGAGCGGCTGGAGCTGTCGGGGGTCCTGACCATCGTGACCTTCGCGGTGACGGTCGCCCGCCGGGCACCCGGCGTCACCGCGCCCCGCGCCCGGGTGATCTCCTACGCAGTCTGGGACACGGCAGTGTTCGTGCTCAACGTCCTGGCCTTCGTGCTGATCGGCATCCAGATCGACCCGATCCGGGATCGGTTGAGCGGCGCGGACGCGTGGCAGGCGCTGATCCTCGCGGGCGCGACCTTCGCCACCGTGGTCCTGACCCGCCTCGCCTGGGTGATGCCGACCACAGGGATCCGCGGGTTCGGCCTCCGGCAGGCCGGCGCCCCGGCGCGGCTGGGCCCTGGGATCGCCCTGTCGTGGGCGGGCATGCGCGGGATCGTCACCGTGGCGGCCGCCCTGGCGCTGCCTGCCGAGTTCCCGCACCGGGATCTCGTGGTGGTCACCGCCTTCGTCACGGTGCTCGGCACCCTGATTATCCAGGGCCTGACCCTGCGGCCGCTGCTCGCCCGTCTGCGGCTGGAGGACGATGATCCGGTGGGCCGGGAGACCGGTCGGGCCCGCGCGGCGGCCTACGAGGCCGCCCTTGAGAGCCTCGCCGACGCCGAGAACGAGCCGGCGACCGACGCCCTGCGCGCCGAGTTCCGCGCGGCCCTCGCGGAGGCCGAGGCGCATGACGAGGGCTTGGCGCCGGAGAGCCTGCCGGCGGATGCCGCGCGGCGGCGCGCCGTCGAGGCCGCCCGCGACGCGGTGCTCGCCCTGCGCCGCCAGGGGCGGATCGGCGACGACGCCTACTACCTGCTGGAGGAGGAATTCGACTGGGCCGAACTCAGCGCGACCCCGCGCGCGGAGACCTGAGCGCGCCCCGTCAGACGCCCTTGCGGGCCGCCACCCGGGCCTCGATCGCGTCCCAGACCGCGACCGACAGGTCGGGGCCCCCGAGTCGCTGGATCGCCCGGATGCCGGTGGGGGAGGTGACGTTGATCTCAGTGAGGTGCCCGTCGATCACGTCGATGCCCACCAGGATCAGGCCCCGCCGCGCCAGTTCCGGGCCGATCGTGGCGCAGATCTCGCGCTCGCGGTCGGTCAGCTCGGAGGCGGAGGCGGCGCCGCCGCGGACCATGTTGGAGCGGATGTCGTTCGCGGCCGGGACGCGGTTGACCGCCCCCATCGGGACGCCGTCGACCAGGATGATGCGCTTGTCGCCCTCGGTGACCCGGTCGAGGTAGCGCTGCACGACCCAGGCCTCCCGGAAGGTCGTGGCGAACAGGTCGAACATCGAGCCGAAATTCGGGTCTTTCTCGGTGACCTTGAACACGGCCGCGCCGCCGTGCCCGTGCAGCGGCTTCATCGCCACGGTCCCGTGCTCCAGCCGGAAGGCCTCGATCTCCGCCTTGTCGCGGCTGATCAGCGTCGGCGGCATCAGCTCGGGGAAGTCGAGGACGAACAGCTTCTCGGGCGCGTTGCGCACCTCGAAGGGATCGTTGACCACGAGGGTCTCCGGATGGATCCGCTCGAGCATGTGGGTGGCCGTGATGTAGGCCATGTCGAAGGGCGGGTCCTGGCGCATCAGCACCACGTCCGCCTCGGCGAGGTCGATCCGCTCCGGCGGCGCCAGGGTGAAGTGCGCGCCCTCGACGTCCTGCACTCTCAGCCGCTCGACGCGGGCCGTCACGCGACGGCCCTGCATCGAGAGCCGGTCGGGCGTGTAGTAGACGAGCGCGTGCCCCCGCCGCTGGGCCTCCAGCAGCAGGGCGAAGGTGGTGTCACCCGCGATCCGGATATTCTGGATCGGGTCCATCTGGACCGCGACGGTCAGGCTCATACCAAACGCCCCTCGCCAACGGCGGGCAACTCGACCGGGTCCCGTCTCAATCGTCGGACAGGGACTTACTGCCCGTGCGCTTGTCGTAGTCGCCGATCGCCGCCCGGCATTCCGGGGACAGGCGCTTGCGGTTGCGCATCATGCAGCGATCCGCGTCCTGGCTGTTCGGATCGACGCCCGCGCAGAGGCGGAAATAGTCGTTCGCGCAGCCGAGCTGCAGGCCCTGATCCTCCCGCTGGGCGTAGGCGGGGCCGGCGGTCAGCGCGAACAGCGCCAGCGCCGCAGTAGCCAAGCCGCGGCGGCGGAAGGCGCGCAGGGATCGTTCCGGAACCAGTCGCATTCAGCGGTGTCCTCAATCTCGATCGGGCGGAGAGCCGACACGGCGGTCCCGCCATCGCCCGTGCCCGGCATATCGGTCGGGCCGGGCGGTAGGCAAGCGCCGAGGGTCCCGACGGGTTCCGCGCGGCAACGTCGCGGCCACGCTTCGCCGCGGTGTGGCGCGCGGGTCGCACAGCGCCGCCGCCCGGCGGGCCGTCCGCACATAAGAAGGCCCCGTCCGGATCGGACAGGGCCTCAAGTCGAAGGGAGGAAACGCCCGCCATGGGCGCGAACACCCAAGCAATTCACGCGCCAACTCCTGCCAGCACCGAGATTCCCGGCCGGGGCCCGGAAAGACTCCGTTAACCACGTCGTGCTGGATTGTTTCGGTAGCCCTTGCCGACGCCCTCCGAAGGGCCCGGGCCAGATGCTCGGACCGCCGACAGGAGCCGGAGACCATGACCCTCATCAAGCCGCTGGAGACCGGCGAAGCCCGTTCGTCGAAGCCCGCCGCCGATCCGGCACGCAGAGCCGCCCAGGCCCCGTCCGCCACCCTGATCCCGTTCCCGGGCGCGGAGTCGCGGCGGACCTGCCGGATCCCGCGCTCCGGCGAGCGGCGCGGCGAGATCCTCCTGTTCCTCGGCGTGCGCTACGAGCGCCTCGCGTCCTGAGGACGTCCCCGCGCATGTCACCCCGGCCGCGCGACACCACCGACGGTTCTCCCATGTCAGCCCCGGATCGCCGGCAGCCCGACCGCGCGCGCACCGCGCTGCGCCTCGCCCCCGCCGGCGCCGCGCTCGCCCTGCTCGCGGCCTGCACCCAGAGCGGCGATTTCGGCCGGCCGCGCACGGGGGTCTGGAACGGGCTCATCGACACGACGGGCAGCTTCAGCACCCGGGATCGCGGGCGCCTCCTGCTCGATTCCGGCCTCACCGACGACGAACTGACCCTGCGCGACCGCGCATGGCGGTTCGTCGCGCCGGCCAGCAACTTCACGGCCTTCCAGGACACGGTGCTCGGCCTCGCCAGCGCCCACGCACTCCCGCCGACGTGGCGCTACGAGGAAGTCGGCGCCTATTACGAGGCTCTGACGGCGGAGCCGTCCCGCTCCCCGGTCTCCCGCTACCGGAAGCTCAGCGACGACGCGACCGCCGATGCCCGGCTGATCCCGCTCTTCGTGGCGCTGGCCGCCCGCGTCATCGACGCGGATGCCGCTCGCCTGCGCAGCCTGCCCTTCGCCAAGACCCTCGACGACGCCGCCGTGCGGGATGCCGTCCAGCGGGTCGCCGAGAACCGCTGCCTGATCGCCTGGGTGCGCTTCGAGGCCGGCCTGCGGCTCGCCCGCTACCGGTTCGCGCTGGAGCACCTGTTCGCGGCCGCGCCGGCGCCGGAATCGGTCTCGGCCGAGCGGTCCATCCTGATGCTGGCCGCGCGCCGCAACCTGCTCGACCCGCTCCTGCCGCCGGACGCCGCGGCCCGGTGCGGCCTCGGGCCGCTTCCGCTGCCGCCCCCACCGGTCGCGCAGGCGGAACCGCTGGTGGTCAAATACTGAGCGCTCGAGGCCGCCCCGGGATGAAGGCCGTGCCGCGCGGATGGCCGGAGGCCGGACTCCGCCGGCCCTAGTACTTCAGTCCGGTGTCGCAGAGGACGGTCACGGCGGTCGCGTCGCTGGGGAGGCGCCCGGACGACAGCAGCGCGACCGTCGCCGCGACGTTGGCCGCCGCCGAGTAGCCGACATGCAGGCCCTCCCGCGTCGCCAGGGCCCGCCGCCACTCCTCGGTCGCCGCGTCGGTCACCGGGATGGACAGGTCCATCAGGCCGGCCGTCCAGTGCGGCGGGACGCTGCCATAGCCGGTGCCCTGGATCAGGTGCCGGTGCTTCGTGACCGGCGATCCGCCGAGGGGCTGACAGCCCGCCGGCTCGACCGCGGCGCAGATCAGGGACGGGTTGCGCGCGCGCAGGGCCGCGGCCACGCCGAGGAAGGTCGCGCCCGTGCCCACGGCCGCCACCCAGGCATCGACCCGGCCGGACGATTGCGCCCAGATCTCCGGTCCGGTCGTGTCGCGATGCGCGCGCACGCCCTCCGGCGCATGGAACTGGTCGATGTAGAAGCCGCCCCGCTCGGTCGCGACGCGCTCCGCCGCGTCCGCGGCCGCCCGCACGTCGGCGCCGGTGACCTGCCCCGGGACGCCGTCCACCTGCGGCACCCGCACGACCTCGGCACCGAGCGCCTCGAGCATCCGCACGCGCTGGAGACTGTTCCCGGCCGACATCGTGACCACGAGCGGGTGCCCCAGGGCCGCGCAGGCCACCGCGAGGCCGGCCCCCATGTTGCCGCTGGTCATCTCCACCACGGGCGCCCCCGCGGCGAGGCGGCCGTCCGCGCGCGCGGCCAGCAGGATGGCGCGGGCGGCGCGGTCCTTGACGCTGCCGCCGGGCTGCATGAACTCGGCCTTCGCGAGGATGCGGCCCGGACCGGGATGGACGCGGTCGAGGGCGACGAGCGGCGTGTTGCCGATCAGATCGAGGGCGGATCGCGTGATCCCGGCGGCCGAGGACGGCATCGTCGCGGCGGCTGCGGTCATCGCGTCGGCGGGGCCGGCGCCGTCATCCGGGAGAACGCGGGGCCGCGGGGGCTCAGCACCGGCCGACCGGCGCCGCGGACCCGTGCGGCGTCCTCGCTCAGCGTCCCGCTCCCTTGCCCGACGCATCCTTGCCCGACGCGTCCTTGCCGGGCGTGTCCTTGCCCGCGGACGCATCGTCCGTCGGCGTGTCGGTGGTGCAGGAGACGGCCTGGACGGCGGCGTTGGCGGCGGGCCTCTGGCTCGGGAGACCGGCGATCACCCGCACCACCACGAAGCCGCGCGCGTCGGGCGCGACGATGCGCACGTCGCGGCTCGGATCGTTCTCGTCGTCGTCGGCCAGCGCCTCGTCGTACTGCGCCCGGGTCAGGATCACGAGATCCAGGGCCCCGCGGACCGCGGCCTGATCGGTCACCGCGTAGAACGCCCCGCGGCGGGCATGCGCGGCGAGCGAGAGCGACAGCGGACCGGTGCGGGCCGAGACGCGCATGGGCCCGTCCGCGAGGTTGTAGGCGCAGACGCCCACGGCGACCGCCGGATCCGGGATCGGCAGCCACGCCTCGGGCGGGGAGGGGTCGTCGCCGGTCGCGACCGCGTAGATCGATTGCGGATGGTCCAGGTTCTCGCTGGTGCGGGCGCGCGAGACCGCGTCGGCCTCCGACAGGGCGGGGATCGCCAGGACCGCCGCGATGTGGACGATCCCGGCGAGCACGAGGCCGATCAGCGTGGCGTAGACGAAGCGCAGGCTCACGGGGCGCACCCCACGCGGGTGATGGCCGGCACGGCACTTCGGTCGAGGGACCCGACGCTGGCGGCGACCGGCGTATCGTACAGGCGCAGGGCGAGGCGGACCGGCCCGCTCGCCCGCGGGCTCGGGAGCCAGTTGCCCGGCTGGACATCCGGCGCGAGCGTGATCGTGAAGCGCCCGTCGGCCGTGCGCAGCACTTCCGTGGAGGTGAAGCCCTCGCGCAGCGGCGCGCGGCCGGGTTCGCGCGCGCCGCGCCCGGCGACCGTGACGGTCCAGGCGCGGGCGGGCGGCGTCGCGCCGCCGATCCGGTACGTGCAGGTCGCGTCGAGCGCCTGACCGGAATCGTCGACCGCCGCGGTCAGAAGCAGGCCCTCACCGACCGCCAGAGGGATCTCGCCGCGGCGCGCGTTGACGGCGCGGGTGTAGGGATCGGCATTCGCCGCGCCGGCCCGCGGCCACGCGGTCCAGGCTCCGACCTGCACGCCGCCGAACGGGTAGCCGCCGCTCGTGGCCCAGTCGGCGCTGGCGAGTCCCAGGACGGCGCCCAGCGCCAGGGTGTAGGCGGCGAGGCCGGCGATCGAGCTCTTGCGCCAGAGGCGCAAGACGAAGCGCGCAGCGCCGTTGCGTGGGGCGCCGGCGAACACGGAGGTCCGGCCGAGCGCCTCGGGGATCGTGAGCTTCATGCGCTCACCGCACCTCGGTGAAGCCGCCGACCGGGCGGGCGCCCTCGGCGACCTCGCGCAGCTGACCCAACGGCGGCGCCGCCGCCCGGTCGCCGGGCTTCCGGCCGGTCTTCGGCGCGCTTCCGGCGCCGGCAGGCGCGTCCGCGGCCGAGCCGGGCGCGCGTTCGACGGTGCGGAACAGGCCGTTGAGGCCGCTGATCACCTCGAAGGAGCGGCGCGAGAGCTTGCCGTAGGCGCTGGCATTGGGATCGGTCGGCGCGGTCGGGCCGCCGGAGGCCTGCTGCTGGGCGGCGCGCGGGCTCTCCTTCAGGCCGGGCAGGCCCTTGATCTCGATGCCCTGGTGGGCCGGCTCCATGACGTCGTGCCAGAGCTGGGCCGGGAGGGAGCCGCCGGTGAGCTTGTTGGTCGAGGTGTGGTCGTCGTTGCCGAACCAGACGGCGCCGACGTAATTGCCGGTGTAGCCGACGAACCACGCGTCCCGGTAGGCGTTCGTCGTGCCGGACTTGCCCGCCACCTTCACGCCCTCGAGCTGGGCCCGCTTGCCGGTGCCCTCCTCGACCACCTTGTTGAGCATGAAATTCATGTCCGCCACGACCTGGGGCGAGAGAACCCGCTCGGGCGCCTCGTCGGCGTGGCGGTAGATCACCTCGCCGGACGAGTTCTTCACCTCGATGGCCGCGTAGGGCTTGGCGCGGAAGCCGCCGTTGGCGAACACCGCGTAGCCCGCCGCCTGGTCGATGACCGTCACCTCGTCCGAGCCGATCGGCATCGAGACCGTATCGATCAGGTTCGAGGTGATGCCCATCTTGTGGGCGAGTTCCGTGATCTTCGCGCGGCCCGCCTTGGCGGCCTTGGCCTCGTGGGAGATGCCCATGGCCTTGCCCAGCGAGATCGAGATCTTGATCGGGATCGTGTTGATCGACTTCGCCACCGCGAGCCACATCGGCACCCGTCCGGCATAGGACCGGCCGTAATTCTGCGGGCACCAGTTGCCGATGCAGACGGGGCTGTCGACCACCGTCGTGTCGGGCTTGAACAGCCCGGAGGCGAGCGCGGCCGAGTAGACGTAGGGCTTGAACGAGGAGCCGGGCTGGCGCAGCGCGTCGGTGGCGCGGTTGAACTGGCTCTCGCCGTAATCCGCGCCGCCCACCATGGCGCGCAGCGCCCCGTCGGGATCGAGGATCACCATGGCGGCCTCGTCCACGTCGTAGGCGTCGCCGGATTTGCGCAGGATGTCGGCCACCGCCTCGTCGGCCCGCTTCTGGATCGCGAGGTCCAGCGGCGTCTTCACGGTCAGCACGCGGTCGTTGCGCAGCTTGCCCGCGTCGGCCATCGCCTTGATCTCGCCGAAGGCCCAGTCGAGGTAGTAGTCGGCGGTGATGTCGCGGGTGCGGGTCACCGGCGTCGCCGGGTTGCGGAGCGCCGTCTGGATCTGGCCCTCGGTGACGAAGCCCGCCTCCACCATGTTGTGCAGCACGTCCGCCGCCCGGGCGCGGGCCGCCGGCAGGTTGACGTGCGGGGCGTACTTGGTCGGCGCCTTGAACAGGCCCGCCAGCATGGCGGCCTCGGCGAGGCTGATGTCCTTGAGCGGCTTCCCGAAGTAGTAGTCCGCCGCCGCCACCGCGCCGAAGGTGCCGCCGCCCATGTAGGCGCGGTCGAGGTAGAGCTTCAGGATCTCGTTCTTGGTGAGATGGCTCTCGAGCCACAGGGCCAGGAAGGCCTCGTTGACCTTCCGCTCCAGCGAGCGCTCGTTCGTCAGGAACAGGTTCTTGGCGAGCTGCTGGGTGATCGAGGACCCGCCCTGCGTCCCGCTGCCGCCGCGGGAATTGTTCACCAGCGCCCGCAGCGTGCCGATCGGGTCGATGCCCCAGTGCTCGTAGAAGCGCCGGTCCTCGGTGGAGACCAGCGCCTTGATCATGATGTCGGGAAAGTCGTCGAGCTTCAGCGAGTCGTCGTGCTTGATGCCGCGCCGCCCGACCTCGGTGCCGTAGCGGTCGAGGAAGGTGACGGCCAGATCCTGCTGCTTCAGCCAGTTCTCGCTGGTGAGCTGGAAGGCGGGCTGCGCCAGCGCGAGCATCAGGATGGCACCGCCGGTCCCGATCGTCACTCCCTCGCTCGTCAGGTCGAGGGCGACGCGCTTCCAGCCGCGCACCGCGAAGCGGCTCATGACGCGGTGGAAGCGCTCATAAGCCTGACCCGTCGACTGGCCGCCGTCGTACAGGCTCGCGTTGACCCAGGCGTCGAAGGCGAGGGCGGCGCGTTCGAGGCGGACCTTGATCTCGGTGAACGTCGGCAGGCGCACGATGTCGAACCCGGCTTGTCGAGCGCCTCTGCGGCGGATCCTGGCGGCGGATGGTCGGGCGCCCGCGCCGCGGACACGAACCCTGCGCCGGCGCCACCGCACGGCATCCGACTTCCATAGCAGGATCCGGAACCGGCGGCGAGGCTCTGCGCAGTCTCGTGATTCGCCGCGGACGAGCTTGGCCGTAACGCACGACGGGGCGATCCGGTCGCATGGCAATCGCAGGGCGGCCGTCGGCGACACTCGGCTGCCACGCTTGCAGCGGCGCGGCGCCTCGGGCAGAGAGGCGGCTTCCCATCCGAGAGACTTTCCCGATGCCCAAGCCCGAGGCGCCGCGCCGCGGGGCGGTCGAGCCGTTCTGGCGGACCAAGACGCTCGAAGCCATGACCCCGTCCGAGTGGGAGAGCCTGTGCGACGGCTGCGGCCGGTGCTGCCTGATGAAGCTCGAGGACGAGGATACCGGCGAGGTCCACCACACCGATATCGGGTGCACCCTGCTCGACGGCCTCACCTGCCGGTGTCGCGACTACGCGCGGCGGCAGAAGCGGGTGCCCGACTGCGTGCGCCTGACGCCGGAGGCGGTGCGGTCGATCGCCTGGCTGCCGCCGACCTGCGCGTACCGGCTCGTGCGCGACGGGCAGCCGCTCTACCCGTGGCACCCCCTGGTCTCCGGCCGGGCCGCGAGCGTGCACGAGGCGGGCATCTCGGTCCGCGGCCGGCTCGCCGGCAACGAGGAGGAATTCTCGGAGGACGAGTTGCCGGACCGGATCGTGGCTTGGCCGGGCCTCGATCCCGGCGCGGTGTGAAGCGACCGCACCGGACGTCCCCTCGAGCGATCGGCCGAGTTCGCGAGCCTCGGTCGGTACGCCCTAGCCGGCCCCGGCGTGCCGGCCGAGCAGCCGGCCTCCGGCCAATCCGTTCGCCGCGATCACGATGGCGACCGCCGCCGCGTGGAACAGCAGGTCCGTGGCGGTGGCGTCGTGCGGGTGGACCGGCATCAGCAGCGCCGCCGCCGCCGCCGCCACCGCCAGCCCCCCGAGGGCGGCCGTGAGGTTCGGCCGCAGCGGGCAGGCGCGCCGCAGCATCACGACGATCAGCAGGGACAGCGGCACCGAGACGCAGATCAGGAAGCTGAAGCAGCCCGTGATCGCGTGCTCGCCGGGCAGGTCGGCCCCCGGCGCGATCCAGTCGCGCAGGCAGCCCAGGCCGCTCGCCCCGACCCAGAGGGCGAGGGGCGGCAGCGGCAGCAGCGCCCAGCGGCCGGACCGTCCCGGCACGCTGGTGGCGAAGGCCGCGTAGGCGGCCGTGATCGCCGTCAGTACGGCGCCCACCGCCGCGAGGGCCAGATCCGGCACATGCATGCGCAGCATGAAGCCGCCGGTCCCGACCCAGGCGGCGAGGACCACGCCGATCAGAAGCGTCACGCCGAGCCAGAGGGCCGCGCGGGCCTCCGGGGCCGGCAGCGGCCGCACGGGTTCGAGCCCGACCGCGAGTTCCTCGACCAGCCGCTCGTGGCGGGACAGGTCGCCGCCGGCCCAGTTGCTCCCCTCTCCGGGCATCACTCCCGCTCCTGCGTCAGGCTGGCCCGGAGCGCCTTCAGCGCCCGGTGCAGGTTCACCTTGAGGGCCCCCTTGCTGCGGCCGGTGAGGGCGGCGGTCTCGTCGAGCGACAGCTCGCGCAGGCCCAGGTGCTCGACCGCCTGCCGCTGGCCGTCGGGCAGGGCCGCCACCGCCCTGGCCAGGGCGGCGGCCCGGTCCCGCGCCTCCAGCCCGTGGCCGGGGGCCGGCCCCGGATCGACCTCCGCCTCGTAGGCCAGCGGGTCGTTGACCTCCCGCGGGCGCCGCCCGGCGCGGCGCAGCCGGTCGATCGCCCGCCGCTGGGTGATGGCGCGCAGCCAGGGCAGAAACGGCCGGGCCGGATCGTAGCTCGCCCGAGCCCGGTGGACGGTCATCAGCGCGTCCTGCACGACGTCGTCCACCGCCTCGCCGCGCACGCCCTGCGCACGCGCGATCGCCGAGACCACGGGCAGACAGGCCTTCAGCAGCGCGCGATAGGCGGCCGCGTCGCCGCTCTGGGCCGCCGCCATCAGGGTGGCCAGTTCCTGTTCGAGCGCCATCCGGGCTCCGCCGTCGTTCCGTCCCCCGGCACGCGGCGTGTCTAACCCACGGTCCGATCCCGACGCCAGCACCCAGCCGCGCGCGGGCATCCCGCCCGGGACGGCGAGGATCATCGCACGGCCTCCCGGACCGTCGCGGCGTGCGACGTTGCGGGAGACGCGGCGAGTCGCGCGGCGCCCAGGATCCGCCCGTCCTCGGACTGGAGCAGCAGGGCCGCCGTCTCGCCCTCGGGACGCGCCGACGCGAAGGTCGCGGCGGAGCCGGACCAGCGCCCGAGGTCGCGCACCGACCGGACGATGTTGGCCTGCTCGATGGTGCGCCCGGCATTCTCGCCGCGCAGCACGCGGGTGGTGTGGCTCGGATCGTACCCGATCAGGAGGACGCGGCCCGCGGCGCCGCCGGCCCCGGCACCGATCTGCGCGACGACCTGCTCGCCGTCGCGGGCCAGCGTCACGGGAATGCCGGGCCCGGCCTGCCGGGCGCGCGCGATCGCGGCGCGCAGGCCGGCCTCGTCGGAGCCGACCAGCCCGACCTGCCCGTCGATCACCGCCTGCGGCGTGTAGGTGGGTCCGCCGAGACGGGCCGCGTAGGCCTCCTGGCGGGCGGTGGCGGCCGGCAGGGCGTAGCGATCGCGCCAGTCGAGATGGTTCCAGTAGGTGACGTGGAACGCGAGCGGCAGGACATCGCCCTGCGCCCCCGCCGGCTCGTGGGCGAGGCGGCCGATCAGCGCCTCCGCGGGCGGGCAGGAGGAGCAGCTCTGCGAGGTGAACAGCTCGACGACGACGGGGCGCTCCGCCGCGTCGGCCGGGTAGAGGCTGCCGCACAGCAGGGCGGCGGCGATCAAGAGGGCAGGGCGCATGGCCGGAACTCCCGCACGCCGGCGGTTCGGACCCGGCGTACCGGCTCCTTCGGCGGCGGCGCGGCGGCGGTTACACCGGCGGCGCGAGTTCGAAGGCGTCGACGTCGCGCAGCAGGGCGACGAAGGCCCGGGCGCCGTGGTCGAGCGCCGCGCGGCCCGCCTCGGCCGTGCCGAGCCGCGCGTCGCCCATGGCGCCCGAAGCCTGGAGATCGCCGGCCTTCCACGCGAAGGCGGCGGGGCGGCCGGCGCGCAGGTGGGTGAAGTCGCGGATCATCGACAGCGTGCGCGGCGGGAAATCCGCGACCCGGTCGGTCCGGACGAGGTCCGGCCGCAGGGCCAGCATCAGCGCCGTCTCGATGCCGCCGGCGTGGATGCCGTGGGCGATCTCGTCCGCCGGGAACAGACCCTCGGGATAGCCGAGCCGCGCCCAGGATGTCGTGACCGCGACCATGCCGAACCGGGCGCGCAGCTCGCCCGCCACGAGATCGATGAGCGCGCTGTTACCGCCGTGGCTCGTGACGATCACCAGCTTGCGGCAGCCGGCGCGGTGGACGGCCGCGCCGATGCCCGTCCAGGCGGCCAGCGCCGTCCCGGTCTCCAGGGAGAGCGTGCCGGGAAACGCGTCGTGCTCGTCGGACTTGCCCACCGGCTGGACCGGCAGCAGCAGCACGTCGAGATCCGCCGGCACGCCGTCGCGCACCCGGGCGAGGTAGCCCTCGGCGATCACGGTGTCGGTCGCGAGGGGGAGGTGGGGACCGTGCTGCTCGACGGCGGCCACCGGCAGCACGGCGACCGCGCGACCCATGTCCCGTTGGGTGAAGTCTTCGGTGGTCAGCTCGGACCAGAACTGCGCCGTCATCTCTGCCGCGGCCTCCGCCCGCCCCGCACGCGGCGGGTCCGGAAGGCGATCTAGCCGGCAGGCCGGCGCCGAGTCGACCGTCGCGCCGGCGATCCTTCCTCAGACAACCGGTCCCGCGCCCGCCCGGATCGCGTCAGGCGAACAGCGCGTCGATGTCGTCCTGGGAGGGCGTGGCGTCCACGGCCTGCGGGCCGTTCAGCATGAGGTCCTCGGCCCGGGTCCGCCGGGCACGCTCGGCGGGATCCATGGAGGCCGCGTCGCGGGCCTTCACGGCGCCGACGAAGCGGGCGAGGCGCTGCTCGAACAGGCGCAGCGACTCGACCACCTTGGCGATCCGCTGACCGGTGATGTCCTGGAACGCGCAGGCCTCGAAGATCGTGTTGATGCGCTCCTCGACCGCGTCGCGGTAGCCCGGCCCGTCGGGCAGGCCGAGCATCGCCTCGGCAGCCTCCATGATGGTGTTGGTGGCGCCGGCGGTCGCCTCCACGACGCTGCCGAGCTCCTCGTGCGCCATGGGGATCCGGTCGCGACTCATCTCGTTCGCGCGCAGCGCCCCGATCTCCTCGCGGAGATGGGCGATGTAATCCGCGATCTCGATCAGCTCGGAGATCACGGTCTGCGGCTCGCGAAGCCGCAGATCGGTCTGCCGTGCGGCGGCTGACGACATGCTCTCCTCCTCGGATCTGTGGCCGTCCTCGCCGGCCACGCCACGTCTCGGCGTCCGGCGGCGCGGGAGCGATCCGTCCGGACGCGCGGTGGTCGAAGACGGGAGACCGGTCAGCTGCCGCAGACCGCCTCGATCTTCGACTTCAGCGTGGCCGCGTTGAAGGGCTTGACGATGTAGTTGTTCACGCCGGCCTTCTTGGCCGCGATCACGTTCTCGGTCTTCGATTCGGCCGTCACCATGATGAACGGCGTCGTGCGAAGATTTTCGTCGGCGCGCACGTGACGCAGCAGCTCGTAGCCGGTCATCGGCTCCATGTTCCAGTCGGAGATGACCAGCCCGTACTTGCGACCCTTCAGTCGCGCGAGGGCCTCGGTCCCGTCGGAAGCGTCGTCGACCTCCTCGAAGCCGAGCTGCTTCAGTAGATTGCGAATAATGCGGACCATCGTCTGGTAATCGTCGACAACGAGGATCGGCATGCTCAGGTCGAGAGCCATCGAACAACTGCTCCGTATTGCCCGGCGGGAAGCCGCGGCGGCTCCCGGATAGATTAACGCTTCGCTAACGCTGCAATTTAGCTGCGCTGCACAGCATTTCAAATAGGGCATGCGCATTGCGAAGCCGTTAATCGGCGCGGGCGACGCATGGCCGCCCGCGCGGCGTCGCCTCGCTTGACCCTCCGGGCGCCTTTCGGCAGGGTCCGGCCGCGTCGGGCCCCTCGCGGACATGTCAGGCGACCCTATCCGACCCTTCCGAGCACTCGACCCGAACCGATGGCCACAGGCGACGACACGGCCGCGCGACCCTTCACGATCTGCCGCGCCGACGCCCCCGTCCCGCCGGCCCTGGCCGGGGCCGTGGCGGCGATCGGCAACTTCGACGGCGTCCATCTCGGGCACCGGATGCTCGTCGACAGCGTGCGCGCCGCCGCCCGCGCGGCCGGCCGGCCGTCCGCGATCCTGACCTTCGAGCCGCACCCGCGGGCCTACTTCACGCCGGACGCGCCGATGTTCCGGCTGACCGGCCTCGCCGCCAAGGAGATCGTGTTCGCGCATCTCGGCCTCGACGGGCTGATCGTGCGCCGCTTCGACGGGGCTCTGGCGGAGACCGGCGCCCGCGCCTTCGTGCTCGACTTCCTGAAGCGGTCGCTGGGCCTGTCCGGCGTGGTCGTCGGACACGATTTCCACTTCGGCCGCGGCCGCGAGGGCACGCCCGCGATCCTGGCCGACCTCTGCCGGGAGGCGGGGATGAGCTGCCACATCGTGGCGCCGGTCGCCCTCGGCGGCGAGACCGAGCCGGTCTCCTCCAGCGCGATCCGCGCGGCCCTCGCGGCCGGCGATGTCGCCCGCGCCAACGCGCTGCTCGGCTACCGCTGGTTCGTCCTCGGCGCAGTCCGCCACGGCGACAAGCGCGGCCGCCAGCTGGGTTTCCCCACCGCAAACGTGATGCTGCCCGATTGCGGGCTCGCGCACGGCATCTACGCAGTGCGGGTCCGCCTGGCCTCGGGCGCGTTCCGCGACGGCGTGGCGAGCTACGGCCGCCGCCCGACCTTCGACGACGGCGCACCGTTGCTGGAGACCTACCTGTTCGACTTCTCCGGCGATCTCTACGGGCAGGACACCGCCGTGGAGTTCGTCGGGTACATCCGCGGCGAGGAGCGGTTTGCCAGCGCCGAGGCGCTGGTCGAGCGGATGCATGTCGACGCGGCCACGGCCCGGACCATGCTGGCACGGGATGAGACCCCGTCGATGCTGACCTGAGCCCCGCGGGCATCGCGGCGCGCGCGGATCGTGTAGAAGGCACCATCGAGCAGGAGGCGGACGTGCTGGGTCGTTACGAGCGCGCGAACAACGGCGAGGCGGTCGTCGAGTACGGCGACGGCACCATGCGGGTGGTCAAGCCCGGCAGCTTCGTGCGCTGCGCGGTGACCGGCGAGCCGATCCCGCTGGACGCCCTGCGCTACTGGAGCGCCGCCCGCCAGGAGGCCTACGTCTCCCCCGAGGCGATCCTGACGCGGCTGAAGGAAACCGGCCGCCCCTGACGGTCACGGCGCGCCGAGCGCGCCGCGGATCTGCCGGCGCAGGGCGGCCGCGTCGTCGAGCGCGAGGCGGACGCGCAGCACCCGCACGCCCGCCGCGAAGGCCGGCGGCAGGCGCACCGTGTCCTTCTCGGTGGTGACGAGCGCGGCGTCGAGGCGCCGGGCCGCCTCGGAAAGCGCCGCCAGCTCGCGCGCCCGGTAGGGATGATGGTCGGGGTAGGGGCGCGTCCCGACGATCACCGCCCCCGTCTCGGCCAGGGTCGCGAAGAACTTCTCCGGGCGGCCGATCCCCGCGAAGGCGAGGCAGCGGCGGCCGGCCAGGTCGTCCGTCTCCGGGACGAGGCGCGCCCGGTGGACGGGCAGGTCGCGCCGCGCGGCCGCCCGGGCGACCGCCTCGCCCCCGGCCCCGTCGCCGATCACGATCAGGCCGCCGACATGCGGCCACTGCCGGGCGAGCGGCGCGCGCAGCGGCCCCGCCGGGAACGGCAGGCCGTTGCCGAGGCCGGCGGGTCCGTCGACCACCGCGAGGCTGAGGTCCTTGGCGAGGCTCGGATTCTGGAGGCCGTCATCCATCACGACGACGTCGGCGCCGAGGCTCCGGCACAGGGCGGCCCCGGCCGGGCGGTCGCGGGCGACGATCGCGGGCGCGAGGCGGGCGAGGAGCAGCGGCTCGTCGCCGACATCGGCGGCGGCGTGGTGCGCGGGATCGACCCGCACCGGACCCGCGAGCCGGCCGCCGTAGCCGCGCGACAGGAAGGCCGGCGCGGCGCCGAGTTCGGCGACGAGGCCCGCGACCGCCAGGGCGGCCGGCGTCTTGCCGGCACCGCCGAGGGTGAAGTTGCCCAGGCACAGGACCGGGCAGCCGGCCCGCGCGCCGGGGCGGTCCATCCGCCGCGCCACGAGCGCCCCGTAGGCCGCGCCGACCGGCGCCAGCGCGCGCGCGGCCGGATGATCCGGCCCCGCGGCCCAGAAGGCCGGCGGTCGCATCAGGCCCGCGCGAGCGGGCGCGCGGGGCTGCCGCGATCGAGGCGCTGGAGCTTCATCTGCGCCACGAACGGATCGAGGACCGCGAGCGTGCGCGCCACCGCCCCCTCGAACGGCTCCAGGGCACGCTGCCCGGCGCGGGCCATGTCGGCGAGGCGCTCCCGGTCGCCGAGGAGCTCGGCGGCGACCGCCGCCAGCTCGACGCCGTCGCGCACCGGCATGGCGCCGCCGGCGCGGTCGAGGGCGTGGTAGATCACGCCGAAATTCTCGGTGTGCGGCCCGTGAAGCACCGCCGAGTCGATCCGCAGCGGCTCGATCGGGTTTTGGCCGCCCCGCGGGACCAGGGAACCGCCGAGGAACACCAGGGGGCTGAGGCGGTAGAACAGCCCCAGCTCGCCGATCGTGTCGGCGACGTAGACCTCGGTCGAGGGATGGGGCCGCCCGCCGGCGGACCGCTGCGCGCTGCGCAGGCCGACGGCGTTCGCGCAGGCGACGGCCTCGCCCCCCCGGGCCGGGTGGCGCGGGGCGATGATGGTCAGGAGCTGGGGGAACTGCGCCTTGAGCATCGCGTGCGCGTAGGCGACCATGGCCTCCTCGCCGGAATGCGTGCTCGCCGCGACCCAGACCGGCCGGCCGGCCACCATGGATCCCAGATAGGCGAGCTGCTGCGCGTCGGCCGGCGGCACCGAGGCGTCGAATTTCAGGTTGCCGGCGATGCTCACCCGCGGCGCGCCGAGCTTGGCGAAGCGCTCGCCGTCCTCCTGGGTCTGTGTGAGGCAGATCGCGATCCGCGCCAGGAGCGCCTTCGCGGTGCGCGGGCAGCGCTCCCAGCCCCGGAACGAGCGCTCCGACATGCGCCCGTTGACCAGGATCAGCGGGATCTCGCGCTCGTCGAGCGCCAGGATCGTGTTCGGCCAGATCTCCGACTCGGCGATCACCGCGAGGTCCGGCTGCCAGTGGTCGAGGAACCGTCCGACCCAGCGCGGCGCGTCCAGGGGCATGTACTGATGCACCGCGCCCGGAGGCAGCCGGACGCCGACCAGCTCGGCGGCCGCGCGCGTGCCGGTGGTGACGAGGACCGAGAAGCCGCGGGCGATCATGCCCTCGACGAGCCCGATCAGCGACAGGGCTTCGCCGACGCTGGCGCCGTGCATCCAGGCGAGCGGCCCGACCGGCCGGGCCCGGCCCGGCAGGCCCCGCCGCTCCGGGAGCCGGCGCGGATCCTCCTTGCCGCGCTGCGCGCGCCACGCGAGCAGGCCCGTCAGCGCCGGCTCGCCGATGCGCAGGCCGGCCCGGTAGGCCTGTAGCGGCAGGGTCACGGAGGGGCGCCTCACGCGAGGTCTCCCACCGGCGCCTGCCCGATCTCGGGGACCTGGTCGCGGTAGAGCGCCGCCCGGTCGGCGCGCCCGACGAGGGCGTAGGCACGGGCATGGACCCGGTTCATCTCGGCCTCGACGAAGCGGCGGAGCGTCTCGAACGCCTCGCCCTCGCAGTCCCGCGGGACGTAGATCGGGTCGCCCAGCACGATCGCGCCGCGGCCGAAGGGCAGCCCGAGGCAGGCCCGGTCCCACGAACTGAAGCGCAGGTGCCGGCTCGTCACCACGGCCGCCGGGACGATCGGCCGGCCGGAGAAGCGCGCGAGGGTGAGAATCCCGGCATCGCACCGGCGGGAGACCTTCGGCACGTCGGCGCTGAAGGCCACGGATTCGCCGGCCTTCAGCGCCCGCAGCATCGCCCGCAAGCCCTCCGCGCCGCCCTTGGCGCGCTGATCGGTGGCGCGGCCGCGGCCGCGGGCGCCGGAGGCGCGCATCACGCGGACGCCGAAGCGCTCCAGCGCGATGGTGTTGATGTTCCCGTCCGGGTTCCGCGAGATGATCGTCGCCACGCGGTCGCCCGGCCGGCGCAGGAGCGGCATCATGATGTGCTGGCCGTGCCACATGCCGAGGATCAGCGGCGTGCGCGCGTCGATCCACCCGTCCGCCGCGCCCGCGGACGCCTCACCCGCGTGGATCTCGAAGCGGTTGGTGAGGCGCACGAGCCGCAGATAGGTCGCCGCGAGACGGCCGAGGAGGCGTTGCACGGGGGGCTGGCGGAGGAGACGCTTACCGAGGCTCATGTCACGCTTGGGGCGGGCCGGCGTGCCGCCGCCCGATCAGGTCCGGATCGAATTCGACCGCGCATGGTCTAGCTCCCGCTCCGGAGACGAGACAATCGGCCTCGTCCACAACCACACGGTTAGGCCGCCGGGATCGGCGGGCGTTCCGACGCCGCGGATGCTCCCGCGGCGCGGCGAAAACACGGCAGCGGGCCTTGTTTAGATCAATTCCAGACTATAGATTGGAATGGATCCAAAGAAGGAGATTCGCATGGCCGCCGCCCTCGACAGCGCCGCCGACCTGCACGCCGAGGCGCGCCGCGCCTTCGTGCTGCGCTACGTGCAGCCCGGCCTCGCCGGCCTGATCGACGGCTCGGTCTCGACCCTCGCGCCGATCTTCGCGGCGGCCTTCGCCACCGGTCACAACGGCGCGACCTTCCTGGTGGGGCTCGCGGCCTCGGTCGGGGCCGGCATCAGCATGGGGTTCACCGAGGCCCTGTCGGACGACGGCGCCGTCACCGGCCGCGGCGATCCGTGGCTGCGCGGCCTGGTCTGCGGGGCGATGACCACGCTGGGCGGCCTCGGCCACACGCTGCCCTACGCGATCCCCGACACGCTCCCGGCCGGCTGGCCGAACCCGTTCGTCCTGGCCACGAGCCTCGCGGTTCTGGTGGTGATCGTGGAACTCGCGGTCATCGCGGCGATCCGCACGCGCTTCATGGCGACGCCGTTCTGGCGCGCGGCCCTGCAGGTCATGCTCGGCGGCGCGCTGGTGCTGGTGGTCGGGATGCTGATCGGAAGCGCTTGACGGGACGCGCCGCGCCCGCGATGCGGGGCGCCTTTCCCCGTGTCGAGGGTGACCACCGGCGTTGACCTTCCGCCTCGCCCATCTCAGCGATCCGCATGTCGGGCCCCTCGGGCCGGTGCGCCTCCGCCAGCTCCTCGGCAAGCGCGCCACCGGCTACGCCAACTGGCGGCGGGGGCGCTCGCGCAGCCACGACATGACCGTGCTGGAGGCCCTGGTCACCGACCTGAAGGCGCAGGAGGCCGGGCACGTCGCCTGCACGGGCGACCTGTGCAACATCGGCCTGCCCAGCGAGTGGGAGACCGCCCGCACGTTCCTGGAAGCCCTCGGATCCCCCGAAGCGGTGAGCTTCGTGCCGGGCAACCACGACGCCTATGTCCGCGGCTCCCTGGAAGGCCTGCTCGCCGCCTGCGGCCGCTACACGGGGGACGATTCGGGCTCCTGGGGCCACTTCCCGTACCTGCGGCGCCGCGGCCCGCTGGCCCTGGTCGGCCTGTCCAGCGCGATCCCGACGAAGCCCTTCGTGGCGACCGGCCGCCTCGGCGCGTCGCAGCTCGCCGCGGCCGAGACCCTGCTCCGCGCCCTGGCCACCGAGCCCGGTCGGCCGTTCCGTGTGGTGATGATCCACCATCCGCCGCAGCCCGGCGGCGCCTCGCCGGGGCGCGAGCTCAAGGACGCGGCGGCGTTCACCGCGATGATCGGGCGAGCCGGCGCGGACCTGATCCTGCACGGTCACAATCACGTCACCAGCACTGCCCGGATCGCGGGGCCGGACGGGCGGACCGTCCCGGTCATCGGAGCTCCCTCCGCCTCGGCGCGCGCGGACGGTCACGGCGCGATCGCGTCGCGCCGGGCCTCCTACCTGCTGTTCGAGATCGGCCGGGTGGACCAGGGGTTCTCGGTCACGGCCCGTCGGCGGGGCCTCGACGCGTCGGGCACCGTGGGCGATCTCGGCACGCTCGACCTCGGCGCGCCGGGCGGAGCCTGAGGGCGTGAGCCGGCACGGCCGTCGTGACGGCGGCGCCGGCCCAATGATCGGCAACGATGCGGTTCAGATGCCGGCGACCGCGAGGTCGGCGCGCTGCTGTCGGCTGAGACTTGCTTCGTAGCGCTCGGCCTGGAGGCGGGTGAGACCGCATATCAACGCGAGTGTTCCGCGATACACGGTATAGGTGCCGTCGTGAGTCGGCCTGACGCGAATCACCTCTGCCATGGGAGCCTGCCTTATGCTGGAGGTTGCCTGCTTTCGTCTGAGGAAATCGTCCCTTCTCGCTGGATTGGCCGGTCGAACGCGCGAACGAGGGCGAGGTTATCAGTCGTTCCAGAGGTGGCAAGGGTCGTATACGTCGAAATGCTTAGGTCCTTCTGCTGCAATGCGGCAAAGCCTTGGCCGGCCACGCGATCCGCGGGTGCGCAAAAAAGCGGCCGCCGTCTTGCATTTTGAATATGCTGCGCGGGCCGGCCGGGAGCCGCCCGGGCGGTGCGAATCGTAGGATGGATCCCGCCCATCCGGGCGCGAAAGGACACCCCATGCAGCTCTGGCGTCTGACGGCGACCGACCTCGCGGCCCTGATCCGCTCCGGCCAGGTCTCGGCCCGGGAGGTGGCGCGGGACGCCCTCGACCGGCTCGACGCGGTCAACGGGCGGATCAACGCCGTGGTCGAGCACCGGCCCGAGGACGTGCTGGCGCAGGCGGACGCGGTGGACGCCGCCCGGGCGCGCGGCGAGGCCCCCGGTCCGCTGGCGGGCGTGCCGGTCACCGTCAAGGTCAACGCCGACCAGCGCGGCTTCGCGACGACGAACGGGCTGCGCCTCCAGCGCGATCTCGTGGCGACGGACGACAATCCCGTCGTCGCCAACCTGCGCCGGGCCGGCGCCGTGCTGCTCGGGCGGACCAACACCCCGGCCTTCTCGCTGCGCTGGTTCACCACGAACCAACTCCACGGCGATACCAAGAATCCCCGCGACCCGGCGCTGACGCCCGGCGGCTCTTCCGGGGGCGCCGGCGCCGCGGTGGCGGCCGGGATCGGCGCCATCGCGCACGGCACCGACATCGCCGGCTCGGTGCGCTACCCGGCCTATGCCTGCGGGGTGCACGGGCTGCGCCCGAGCCTGGGCCGGATCCCGGCCTGGAACGCGTCCTCGCCCGAGCGCGGCATCGGTCCCCAGCTGATGGCGGTCTCCGGCCCGCTCGCCCGCAGCATCGCCGACGTGCGCCTCGGCCTCGAGGTCATGGCGGCGCCCGACCCGCGCGACCCGTGGTGGGTGCCGGCACCGCTTGAGGGACCGCCCGTCGCGCGCGAGGTCGCGCTCTGCGTGCGGCCCGGGGGGCTCGCCACCGCACCGGAGGTCGAGGCCGCCCTGCGCGAGGCCGCGCGGCGCCTGCGCGAGGCCGGGTGGGCGGTCACGGAGATCGCCGACACCCCGCCGATCCGGGAGGCGTGCGAGCTCCAGCTCCAGCTCTGGCTCGGCGACGGCTACGCGGCGGTCCGGGCCGCGGCCGAGCGGGAAGGGGATCCGGCGGCGATCGGCCTCCTGGAGAGCTTCCGGCCGCGGGCCGAGGCGATGGCGCCCGACGCCATCGCCCGGGCGCTGACCCGGCGCGCGACGCTGGCGCGGGACTGGGCGCTGTTCCTGGCCGAGAACCCCGTGCTGCTGGTCCCGGTCTCGGGAGAGTTGCCCTTCCCGGACGGGCTCGACCGCACCGGCGATGCCGGGATCGCCCGGGCCTTCGAGGCGAACCTGCTGCAGGTCGGGCTGGCGCCGATCGGCGTCCCGGCGCTCACGGTGACGACGGGCCTCGTCGGGCGGACACCCGTCGGCGTGCAGCTGGTCGCCGCCCGCTACCGGGAAGACCTCTGCCTCGCGGCCGGCGCGGCGATCGAGGCCGGCGGCGTGCCGGACATGCCGGTCGACCCGGCCTGAGGCGGAACCGCGTCCGCCGGAACCGAACCGTCGCTGCTCCGCTTTTACAACCATTGGTTGCAGAAGGCGCCGCATGTCGATGATCGCCACCGGCGGGTGCCTCGGAAGCACCCTGCTCTGTCTCCTGACCGCGTCGTCGGGACCGCTCCTCGCCCTGGCGGGCTTCTTCGGCGGCGGCACGGCCGGGGGCCTGCTGGGCGCACTGGCGGTCGCGGCCCTCGGCCGGGGTCGCGCCTGATCGCGGTGCGGCCGGCCTCAGGGCCGGCCGGCGGCGCCGAGGTTGGCGAGCAGGGCCGCGAAGAGCCGGGCCCGCTGCGGCAGGGTCTCGATCAGCACGTGCTCCTCCAGGGTGTGGTAGCCCTGGCCCAGCGGTCCGAGCCCGTCGAGGGTCGGGATGCCGTTGGCGCCGGTGAAGTTGCCGTCCGAGCCGCCGCCGGCGCTGCGATGGGGCAGGGGCTGGCCGAGCGCCTCGCTCAGCGCACGCGCCTGCTCGTAGAGCGCCATGCAGCCGGCATCCGGCTCCCAGACCGGCCGGGTCACGCCGCGGGTCACGGTGAAGCGGACGCCGTCCTCCTCGCCCGACAGGGCCAGCATCCGCGCGACGCCGCGGTCGAGGTCGGCCTGCCGCTTGGCCATGCTGAGCGCCTGCCCGCGGCAGACAGTGGGGACGCAGTTCACCCACTGCCCGCCCGAGACGATCCCGGTCGAGACGGTGCAGTCGGCATCCGACAGCGCGTCGATGGCGAGGATCTTGCGCGCCATCGCGCGGATCGCCGAGCGCCCCTCGTGGGGCGAGGCGCCGGCGTGGCTCGGGCGGCCCAGGGCCTCGAGGTCGAAGCGGGCGATGGCGTAGCGGCCGGTGACGACCCCGTTCTCGGGCTGGCCGGGTTCGGGCACCAGCACGACGGCGTGGCGGGCGGCCTCCGCCTCGATCAGGTCGCGGGTGGAGGGGCTGCCGATCTCCTCGTCGCCGGTGAACAGGACGGTCACCGGCAGCGGCGTCTCGATCCCGGCCGCCGCCAGGGCGCGGATCGCCGCGAGCGCGATGACGTTGCCGCCCTTCATGTCGAGGATGCCGGGACCGTAGGCGCGGTCGCCCTCGATCCGCCACGGCAGGCTCCCGAGGGTGCCGACCGGATGCACCGTGTCGAGGTGGCCGAGCACCAGGATGCCGGGCGCGTCGCGGTCCCGGTGCGGGAACCGGGCGCGGACGCAGTCGCTCAGGCCCATGCGGCCCGGGATCGTCTCGACGGTCGCCCCGAGAAGCGCGAGGTCGCGGGCGGCGACGCCCATCATGCGATTGACCGCCGCCGCGTCGTGGGTAGGGCTCTCGCACAGCACCCAGGGCTGCAGGGTCGCGAGGATCTCGCGCGCGTCGAAGGACAGGTCCGGGATCATCGGGCGTTCTCCTCGGCGAACGGATCGGCGACACGCGGCCAGTAGAGGCCGGACCGCTTGGTGTAGGGGATCGCGCCGTAGTCCGGCGGGACGGCGCCGGGCGCCGCGACGTAGCGGACCTCGCTCGCGATCGGCGCGAAGGCGGCGTAGAAGTGCTGCATCGACTTCACCACGACGATCCGCTTGTCGTCGAGGCTCAGGCCGAGGCCCGTGAACGCGTCGGGCGCGAAGGCCTGCTGGCGCTTGTGGGTCAGCACCACGTGGATCCCGTCCGCCTCCACCCAGGCCGCGGGGCCGAGTTGGGCCCGGCCGCCGCTGAGGCCGGTCTGGCTGTGGTCGTCCGACAGGCCGCGGACCGTGACGCGCAGGTCCACCGGGTTCCCGGAGGTCACGCCGCACTTGCCGCCGATCCGGAGGGTGAAGGTCGCCCCGAGGCCGGCCTCGTGGCAGATGCCGACCGCGCCGGGATCCCAGATCAGGCCGAGCGCCACGTCCGCGATGCCCCGCTCGGCGAGGCGGGCGAGGATCGCGGTGTTGTCGGAGGGTGCGCCCGCGCCGGCATTGTCGGCGAAGTCGGCGAGCACCATCGGGCGCGGGTCGCCGGAGGCGAGCGCCCGGTCGATGGCCGCGTCGATCGTGTCGCAGTGGCTCGCCGCCTCCTCCCGCATCGCCCAGACGGCCCCGGCCAGCTCGTCGGCCAGCGCCTGCGCCTTGCCGGCATCGCCGTCGGCCACAACCAGCATCTTGGCGCCGACATCGGCCACGTCGCCCCAGGGGAAGCCATGCCCGAAGGAGACCGACAGGATGCCGTCGCGCCCCTCCAGCGCCTCCATGCGGCGAACGAAGCCTGCGACCGGCTCGCGGCTGGTGCGCCACATGTTGACGATCCGGCAGTCGGCGTAGGCCATCACCGGCCGGATGTTCTTCGCCACGGTCCGGACGACCAGGGGGTACAGGTCGCGGGCGCGGTCGACGATGTCGGTGTGGGGGTATTCCTTGTAGATCACGATGACGTCTGCGCTGGCCCGCATCGTCTCGGTGAGGTGGCAGTGGAGGTCGAGCTCGACGCCGATCGTGGCCTCCGGCCCCACGATGGCGCGGACCCGCTCCAGGGTGTCGCCCTCGCAGTCGTCGTAGCCCTCGGCCACCATGGCCCCGTGCATGAACAGCAGCACGGCGTCGACCGGCATCGCGGCCTCCAGATCCTCCAGCAGGGCGTCGCGCAGCTCCTCGTAGACGGCCCGCAGGGTGATCCCGCCGGGCTGCGCGAAGGTCGAGAGGCTCTCGACGACGGTGTGCCCGTCCGCCTCGGCCAGCGCGCGCCAGGCCTTGAGGCCGATATTGCTGAGGCTCGGCGGGTTCCGGCTGCCGTCCCGGCGGGCGTAGTCGGCGTGGAACGCCGACCGTCCGGTGGGCAGCGGCGCGAAGGTGTTGGTCTCGGTGGCGAGGCCGGCGATGAAGATCTTCAAGGTCCTGTCCCAATCCGTCCCGGCCGCCGGGTCAGGCGGGGCTCGGGGTCAGCGTGATGACCGTCTCGGTCGCCGCGTCCACGGCCGCGCGGCCGTAGAGCATCGGCACGTAGTCCTGGCGCCCCCAGACCGGGGCCAGGTCGGCGTAGTGCGGACTGCCCGGGTCGCCCGACTGGCCCGGCACGTTGATGAAGACCGAGCGGTCCCAGTCGCCCACGTCCACGACCATGCGGAACGAGGCGCCGTGGGTGAGCCGGAACGTGTCGGTCCGGTACTCCGCGTGCATGACCGATGCCGCGGCGCCGCCCACGGGCAGCGGGCCGACGTCCCAGCCGGATCCGGGCGCCAGGGCCGTCAGCGGGTGCGCGAACAGCGCGTGGTGCAGGCGACCCCAGGACCAGTCCGCAGGGTCGGCGCCCATCCGCTCCCGGCAGGTGCGAAGGCCGGCGCCGAGGGCGTCGGTGAGCAGGGACGCGCGGGTCGCCGGGTCGAGATCGGTCTCCAGCCGCTCGATCAGGCTCTGCGTGTCGCCGGGCGGGAGGAGGCGGCGTGTCCCGGCATCGGGCACGAGCGCCGCGACCAGGGCCGGGCGGAGGTGCCGCACCCAGACCACCTCGATGAGGGCGGCCGCCGCGGAGCCGTGGTGCAGCGCGCCGTCGAACGCGGCCAGCAGGGCCTGGGCCGCGGCGGCGTCGGGATCGCCCGCCGCCGGCAGGTCGCGCATCAGGTCGGCCAGCCGCCGGGCCGGCTCGGAGACCACGTCGCCCTGGAGCGCCCGCGAGTCCGCGAGGCTGTGCCGGTCCTGCCCGCCGAGGACCGCCCGGATGCGGCGGGCGCGCCAGGGCTCGGCCCACTCGAACCCGACCCTCCGGTCCTCCGCGGGATAGTCCGGCGGCAGGTTCATCTCGTTGGCGGTGGCGAGCCAGCCCGCTTCCGGATCGACGCTTCGGGGCAGGGCGGCGGGATCGTGGAAGCCGGCCCAGTCGTAGCGGCCGTCGCCCGGCGCCGGCAGCAACCCGTCGTGGCCGGGCCGCACCGGCGCCTTGCCGGCCATGAACCACGCGATCCGCCCCGACGCGTCGGCGTAGAGCTGGTTCACCGAGGGCGCCGACCAGTGGCGCAGGGCCTCGCCGAAGCCCTCGGGCGTCGTGGCGCCGAGATAGGCGAGGCTGCCGAGATAGGCGGCAGCGCCGGGCTCCGACCAGACGGTCCGCAGCGCGAAGGCGCGGCCCCTCTCCTCGCGGAGGACCGGCCCGTGCCGGGTGAAGCCGAGGATCACGGTCTCGTCCGGGCCGCCGCGCACCGGGATCCGCTCGGCGACGCGCGCGATCCGTTCCCAGCCGTCGCCGGAGCGGTAGCGGTCGGGATCGGCCGGGTCGGTCGCGCAGACGAACAGGTCCTCTTGATCGATCGGCGCGATGGTGAGGCTGAAGGCGGCCCGGCCGTTGTGGCCGATGGAGATGCCGGGCAGGGCCGGCTCACCGGCGCCGATCACGTCGAGGCCCGGCGCGGTGAGGTGGACGGCGTAGCGCAGCGAGGGCTGCAGGTAGACCCGGTGCGGGTCGCTCGCGAGGATCGGCCGCCCGGTGGCGGTGCGGGACGGCGCCACCGCCCAGTTGTTCGAGCCCTCGGCCGGCTCCTTCGCCGCGCCACGGGGGCCGCGCGTGACGGTTCCGTGCGCGTCGACCTTGGACCAGTCCCAGGCCTCGGCGCGCGTCGCCGCCATCCGGTCCGGGTCGAACCCCACCGTCGCCGTGGTCAGCCGGAAGGCGTCGAGGAGATCGTCCGGCCAGTCGGCGGCGTCGAGCCCGTCGGGGATGACCGGGTCGTGCGGCGGACTGATCCGCTTGCGCAGGTCGTCGACGGCCAGCCCGTCCGCCGGGCTCCGAGCCCGGGCGAGCACCCGCGCGCGGGCGACCTCGGAGAGGACGTTGCGGATCAGCGCGTGGCTGCGGATGCGCACCACGTCCTCCGGCTGCCACAGCGCCGGGCGCGTGTCCGTCACGGCGAATTCCGGCGGGCGCAGGTCGGGCCGCGCCTCGGTGAGGGCGACGTAAGCGTTGATCCCCGCCACGAAGGCGGTGACGATCGCCCGCGTGTCCTGCGGCCCGTAGGCCGCCCACTCGGCCGCCATGTCGCCGCGGTAGAGGAACAGCCGGGCGGCCCGGTCCTGGGCGAGGTAGCCGGGTCCGAAATCCCCCGCCAGCAGGCCGAGGCCGCGCTTGCGCCAGAGGTCGAGCTGCCAGAGCCGGTCCCGGGCGGCGTTGAACCCCTGCGCGCGGAACGCGTCGAGCGGGGTGCCGGCGCGGATATGCGCCAGCCCCCAGCGGTCGACGCGGATCTCCGCCGGCCCGTCGAGGCCGGGGAGGGCGTAGGCCGTCCCGCTCACAGAGCCACTTCGATGAGGTGCGGCCCCTTGCTGGTCAGCGCGTGCTGGAACGCCTCGATGAAGTCCGGCAGGGTCTCGACCCGCCGCCCCGCGACGCCGAAGCCGCGGGAGAGGCTCACCCAGTCGATGGCCGGATCGTCGAGGCTGAGCATGCCCAGCGCCTTCGGACCGGGATTGAGCGCGCCGACGTTGGTGAGCTCCGCCCGCAGGATCGCGTAGGAGCGGTTCGACCAGACGAGCGTCACCACGTCGAGGTGCTCGCGGGCCTGGGTCCAGAGCGCCTGCACCGTGTAGAGCCCACTGCCGTCGGCCTGCAGGTTGATGACCTTGCGGTCGGGGCAGGCCACCGCGGCGCCGGTCGCCATCGGGATGCCGAGGCCGATCGAGCCGCCGCTGAGCTGCAGCCAGGTGTGGGGCGCGGCGTCTCGGGTCAGGGCGAAGAAGTTGCGGCCCGTGGTGATCGACTCGTCGCAGATCACCGCGCCCTCGGGGATCAGCGCGCCGAGCACCTGCCCGATCGTGTCCTGGTCGAGGGGGCCGGAGGTCGGGAGCTTCGGGCGCGGCCCGACGGCGACCGGCTCGGCCGGCGGGGCCGCGACGGCCTCGGCGAGCCGCTCGAGGGCGTCGATCTGGTCCTCCTCGGGCGTGGCCAGCGTGATCGTGGTGCTGCCCTCCGGCGCCAGCAGGCTCGGCTTGCCCGGATAGGCGAAGAAGCCCACCGGCGGCGTCGCGCCGATCAGGATGATGTGGCGGAAGCCCTTCAGGGCCTCGATGCCCTGGTCGATCGGGTAGGGGAGGCGCTCGATCGGCACGGTGCCGGCGCCGCGATCGATCCGGGCGTTGGAGGTCATCGCCATCAGCCGGGCGCCGGTCTTGCGGGCGATCCGGTCCGCGATGACCCGGCCCTCGCCCCGCACGGCCCGGTCGCCGAGATGCAGGAGCACCGGCTCGCCGCTCTGGAGGGCCTTAACAGCCGCCGCGATTGCCTCGTCGCCGGCCCGCGCCCGCTCGGGGATCGGCGGCACCGGCGCGGGGCCGGCGCCGGGATCCCAGGCGGTGTTGGCCGGCAGGATCAGGGTCGCGACCTGTCCCGGGGCGGTCCGGGCGGCCGCGATGGCGGCGGCGCCGTCGGAGCCGATCTCGGTCGCGCTCATGCCGGTCCGCACCCAGGAGGACATCGGGTGGGCCAGCCCCTCGATGTCCGAGGTGAGCGGCGCGTTGTACTCGCGGTGGTAGGTGGCGTGCTCACCGACGATGTTGACGACGGGGGTGCGCGCCTTCTTGGCGTTGTGGAGGTTGGCCAGCCCGTTGGCGAGGCCGGGCCCGAGATGGAGCAGGGTCGAGGCCGGCTTGTCGGCCATGCGGGCGTACCCGTCGGCGGCGCCGGTCGCCCCGCCCTCGAACAGGAACAGGACGCAGCGCATGCCCTCGACCCGGTCGAGGGCGGCGACGAAGTGCATCTCGGAGGTGCCGGGATTGGTGAAGCAGACCTCGACCCCGCCCTCCACGAGGGTCCGGACCAAGCTCTCGGCCCCGTTCATGGCGCGCGGCGTCTCGTCGGTCACGGGCGTCTCCTTCGGGGGCCGGCCGTCCGGGCTGGCGACTCGCATTTTTTATTATCGTGGCGCAGCGGGCGCCACGCGCAAGGGGCGACGTCCGGCATCTTCTGTTCGCCGGACGCAGGGCCTAAGCCTGAGCGTGGCGCGGGAATTGCGCCCGGCGCGCCGCAACTTCGACGATTGGGATCCGGATGACATCTCGCCGCCTGATTGCCGCCGCCCTGGCGGGTACCGTGGCCCTGACGGGATCGGCCAGCGCCGAGAGCGTCCTGCGCATCGCCATGACGGCGAGCGACATTCCCACCACGACGGGCATGCCCAACAACGGCTTCGAGGGGATGCGCTTCCTCGGCTACCCGATCTTCGAGGGGCTGGTGCAGTGGGACCTCAAGAGCACCACCAAGCTCGCCGGCATCGTCCCGGCGCTGGCTGAGCGCTGGGAGCAGGACCCGAACGACAAGACGGTCTGGACCTTCCACCTGCGCCAGGGCGTGAAGTTCCACGACGGGACGCCGTTCAACGCCGACGCGGTGATCTGGAACCTCGACCGCTACTTCAAGAACGACAGCCCGCAATTCGAGCCGCAGGGCGCGGGCATCTCCCGGGCGCGGGCGCCGCTGGTCGGGAGCTACAGGAAGGTCGACGATTCGACTGTGCAGATCACCACCACCCAGGTCGCCTCCTACTTCCCCTACATGGTGGTCTACCTGCTCTTCACCTCGCCCGCCTCCTTCGAGAAGGCCGGGCGCGACTGGAGCAAGGTCGCGGCCCTGCCGGCGGCCGGCACCGGCCCGTTTAGGATCACCCGCGTCGCCCCGCGGGAGGCGGTCGATCTCGCCAGGTTCGACGGCTACTGGGACCCGAACCGGATGGCCAAGGTCGACAAGGTCCGGCTGCTGCCGATCCCGGAGGCGAATGCCCGCGTCGCCGCCCTGCGGGCCGGCCAGGTCGACTGGATCGAGGTGCCGGCGCCCGACGCGATCCCGTCGATGAAGCAGGCGGGCTTCACCATCACCACGGGCTCGTACCCGCATGTCTGGCCCTACTTCTTCAACATGGGCGCCAAGGACAGCCCGCTGAAGGACGTCCGCGTCCGGCAGGGCCTGAACTACTGCATCGACCGGGCCGGGATCGTGGAGCTCCTCAACGGCACCGCCGAGCCCGCGAGCGGGTGGCTGAACGACCGGGACCCGAATTTCGGCACCCCGAAGAACCGCTACACCTTCGACGCCGCGAAGGGGAAGGCGCTGCTGGCCGAGGCCGGCTACACCGACAAGAAGCCGCTGAGCCTCAAGGTGATGATCTCCTCCTCCGGCTCGGGGCAGATGCTGCCGATGCCGATGAACGAGTACCTGCAGGAGAACCTGAAGCAGGCCTGCAACGTCGACCTGACCTTCAACGTGGTCGAGTGGCAGGTGCTGCTGAATGCCGGCCGCGCGCTTCCCGACGCGCCGACCCTCCAGGGCGCGATGGCGCTCAACGTCTCGTCGCCCTCGTCGGACCCGGCCGTCATGGCGCGCTACTTCGCGGGGGACCGGTTCCCGCCGGCCGGCTTCAACTTCCCCACCTGGAAGGACGACGCGTTCGACGCCGCCCTCAAGGCGCTCGCCGAGACCACCGACGCCAAGGTGATCGACGCCCAGACCAAGGTCGCCCACGAGCGCCTCGTGGACAATCCGCCCTGGCTGTTCGTCGTCCACGACCTCAATCCCCGCGGGATGTCCAAGAAGGTCCAGGGTTTCGTCTCGCCGCAATCCTGGTTCGTCGACCTCACCCTCGTCAGCGTGCAGTGACCCTATGCCCGACATCGATCCCGTACACGCCTCCGCGGCCGAGCTCGGCCGCGCGATCCAGGCGCGGACCCTCTCGCCGGTCGACGCCGTCGACGCCCTCCTCGGCCGGATCGACCGGCTGGAGCCGAAGCTCCAGGCCTTCACGGAGGTCTTCACCGCCGATGGCCGCCTCGCCGCCGAGGGGGCCGACCGGGCGATCCGGTCCGGCCACGCCGTGGGGCCGCTCCACGGCGTCCCGGTCGTGCTCAAGGACCTGATCGACCTGGAGGGCCGGATCACCATGGGCGGCTCGGCCGCCCACCGGGCGCGCCGGGCCGCGCGCACCGCGACGATCGCCCGGCGCCTCATCGGCCAGGGCATGATCGTGCTCGGCAAGACCCACACGGTGGAGTTCGCCTACGGCGGCTGGGGCACGAACCAGCATCTCGGCACGCCGTGGAATCCCTGGGATCCGGAGACGCCGCGCACCCCCGGCGGGTCGAGCAGCGGCACCGGCGTGTCGGTGGCGGCCCGCATGGCGCCCTGGGGCATCGGCACCGATACCGGCGGCTCGGTGCGCCTGCCGGCCTCCTTCTGCGGGCTGACGGGCCTCAAGGTGACGGTCGGGCGCGTCTCGACCTGGGGGATCGTGCCCCTCTCGATGACCCTCGACACGCCCGGACCGCTGGCCCGCACCGTGGAGGACACGGCGCTGCTCTACGAGGCGATCTCCGGCCCCGATCCCCGCGATCCGACGACCCGCGGGGTCGCGCCGGACGCGCCCTGGCCGGCGCTGAACCGCGGGGTCCGCGGCCTGCGCCTCGGCCGGATGCCGGCCTCGGAGCGGGACGGGGTCGCCCCCGACATGCTGGCCGCCTACGACGCGGCCCTCGACCTCCTGGCCCGGCAGGGCGCCGAGATCGTCGACGTCGTCCTGCCGTTCCGGTTCAGCGACTGCGTGGCCATGAGCCAGATCACCAACGCGGAGGCCTACTTCGTCAACGGGGATCTGGCGGAGGATCCGTCCGCCCAGCTCGGCGACGCCGTCCGGGCCCGGATCCTGGCCGGCGCGAACGTCTCGGCCCAGGAGTATCTCGGCACGCTCCACCGCCGGGCCACGATGAAGCAGCAGTACGACGCCGCCCTCGCGGGCATCGACGCCCTCCTGACGCCGACCACGGAGAGCGCGGCCGTCGCGCTCGACGCCGTCGACGAGGCGCACCTCCCGTCGCGCTTCACCCGTTTCGGCAACCTGCTCGATCTCTGCGCCCTGGCGCTGCCGAACGGCTTCACCGCGTCCGGGCTGCCGCTCTCGCTGCAGATCGTCTGCCGTGGCTACGAGGAGACGACGGCGCTGCGGATCGGACAGGCCTACCAGCGCGCGACCGACTGGCACCTGCGCCGGCCGCCGGTGTGAGACCCGCGGAGTCTCGGCGCCTCCGGCGTGCGGCAGCGGACCTGCCGACGCCCCCATCCTGCGGGAGACCGCGGGCGATCCGGTGACGCGGAGACGGGATCCACGGCCCCGTCACGCCCGCCAGAAGGTCAACAGCCACCAGACGCCCGTCAGAACGAACCAGAGGAATCTCACACCTCTGATGAGTTCATTGATCCCGAGGTACTCCATGAGGAAGCCGCCCAGGCAGGCCACATAGATGAAGGCGATGACCGTGGCCGTGGCCGGCGTGAGGATCCCGAATCCCCAGACCGCGGCGACGACGGCGAGGCCGAACGCGCACAGGCCGAAGGCGAGAAGGACGGGATGCGCCGCGCACCACTGCGCCACCCTGTCGTTGTCTGCGGACACGTGCTGCATGTGCGCCCCCGAATCGATGACTGACATCGACCATAAGGGCCGCGGCGTCCGGTTCTCGTGACGACGCGCACAGGATCGGCGCGGGCCCGGCGGCGGATCCACATCCTGCGTGCGGCGGTGCCGGAGCGCGGCCGCGTCAGGCTGCGCCGTTCGGGGACGGATCGATCACGCGGCCGGAACCTGCCCGGCCACGACGACGCCGAGCGTGTCGAGGAGCGACGACCGGGCACGGCTGACCCGGCTCTTCACTGTGCCGACCTGGCAGCCGAGCATGACCGCGGCCTCCTCGTAGGTGTGGCCCTCGGCACCCACCAGCAGCAGCGCCTGGCGCTGCGCGGAGGGCAGGTCGCCGAGACGCTCCCAGACGACCTTGAGGGTGCTGGCATCCTCCTGGTCGGACGGGCTGGTCATCTGCCCGGCATGCGTCCCGTCCACGTCCTCCACCTCCCGCCGCGTCTTGCGCAGGTCGGTATAGAACTGGTTGCGCAGGATGGTGAACAGCCACGCGGTGAAGTTGGTGCCGGGCCGGAACCGCTGCTGGTTGGCCCAGGCCTTCACGAAGGTCTCCTGCACCAGGTCGTCGGCGCGGCTCACGTCGCCCACGAGCGACAGGGCGAAGGTGCGCAGGGCCGGCAGGGCCTTGATGATGTCGCCGCGGAAGTCGAAGGGGACCGTCTCGCCGTGCGCCGTGACCGCCGCCTCGAAGCGGGACACCAGGGCCGCGAGCTGCGCCGGCAGGGGCTCCAGCTCCACGACCTTGAAATACTCCCGGATCGGCAGGGCGAGGTGCTGGCCGATGGAAGCGGCGTAGCCGGCCCCGTCCCGGGTGCCCGCGCCTCCGTCTGGCCGGTCCGCAGCGTCCTCAGTCATGAACGTTTCCGCCTCCAACGCTGGTATACTGGAATAGCTCTAACGTCGGTAGCGGTGGAATCCTGAACCGATGCCAAACGCTCCCAATTGTGACAGGGAATTTAAGCATGGTGACCGGGGTGACAACGGCGGCCGGATCCGGGCCCCCGGGCTGGCAGCGGCGGGCCGGTCGATGCAGAGTGCGCAGCGTCAGGAGAGCGGGATGACCCACGATCACGCGCAGCACGCGCATGGCCACGACGATCACCACCACGATCACCACCACGGCAGCGATCTGTCGCCGGTCGAGGCCCGGGTGCGCGCCCTGGAATCGCTGCTGACCGAGAAGGGCTACGTCGACCCGGCGGCCCTCGATGCCCTGGTCGAGCTCTACGAGACCAAGGTCGGCCCGCACGCGGGGGCCCGGGTCGTGGCCCGGGCCTGGACAGATCCCGCCTTCCGGGCGCGGCTCCTGGCCGACGCCACGCCGGCCATCGCCGAGTTGGATATCGGCGGCCGCGGCGGCGAGCACATGGTGGTGGTCGAGAACACGCCGGAGATCCACAACCTCGTCGTCTGCACCCTGTGCTCCTGCTACCCGTGGCCGGTGCTCGGCCTGCCCCCGGTCTGGTACAAGGCGCCGCCCTACCGGGCGCGGGCGGTGATCGACCCGCGCGGCGTGCTCGCCGAGTTCGGCGTGACGCTGCCGGAAACCACCCGCATCACCGTCTGGGACTCTACGGCCGAGACCCGCTACATGGTCCTGCCGATGCGCCCGGCCGAGACCGAGGGCTTCTCCGAGGAGGCCCTGGCCGCCCTCGTCACCCGCGATTCCATGATCGGTACGGGCCTGCCCAGGGCGATCCCGGTCGCGCCCGCGGAGATGCCGGTATGAACGGAGCCCAGGATCTCGGCGGGGCGCACGGCTTCGGGCCGGTGGTGCCGGAGCCGGACGAGCCGGTCTTCCACGCCGCGTGGGAGCGCCGCGTCTTCGCGCTGGCCATGGCCATGGGCTACACGGGCGCCTGGAACCTCGACGGCAGCCGGGCCAACCGCGAATCCCTGCCGCCGGCGGAATATCTCGCGTCGAGCTACTACGAGATCTGGCTCAGGGCGCTGGAGAAGCAGGTCGTCGGCACCGGGCTGGTGACGCCGGCCGAACTGGCGAGCGGCCGATCCGCGGAGAAGGCCAAGCCCGTCGCGCGGGTTTTGGCCCGCGAGGGCCTGGAGCAGCGCTTCCGGGCCGGCTTCCCGAGCAGCCGCGCCGCCGATGCCCCGGCGCGCTTCGCGGTCGGCGACGCCGTCGTGGCGCGCAACAGCCACCCGACCGGCCACACGCGGCTGCCCCGCTACGTGCGCGGCAAGCGCGGCCGGATCGTGCGCGTCGACGGGGTCTACGTCTTCCCCGACACCAACGCCTACGGGTCGGGTGAGAACCCGACCTGGCTCTACACGGTCGCCTTCGCCGCGCAGGAGCTGTGGGGCGAGAGCGGCGACCCGGGCGGAGTCGTCACGGTGGCGGCCTTCGAACCGTACCTGGACCCCGCGTGACCGCACCGTCGCCCAGCCCCTTCGCGGCGCCCTGGGAGGCGCAGGTCTTCGCCCTGGTGGTCTCCCTGCGCGAATCCGGGCTGTTCACGTGGTCGGAATGGGCGGACCGCCTCGGCCGCCAGATCCGCCCCACCGAGGCCCCCGAGCAGGCGGCCGATTACGGCGCGTGGCTCGCGACGCTGGAAGCGCTCCTGGCCGAGCGGGGCGTGGCGGGGCCCGAGAGCGTCGCGGCGCGGACCGAGGCCTTCCTGCGGGCCGCGGAGGCCACGCCCCACGGCCAGCCGATCCGCCTGGAGAACGACCCGCTCTACCGGCCCTGAGCCCGCAGGCTGTCGAGCGGCACCGGCGCGGCGTGCGACCGGCCGCTCATCAACTGGTCGAGCAGGGCCAGAACCTCGGCCCGCCCGCAGTTGCGGGCGGGCTCGAACGGCGTCCAGGTCTGGGTGAAGTCGAGGCGCTCGAACACGTCGCGGTAGCGGCGCAGCTCGCTCGGCGTGAGCGGCACCCCGCGCACGAAGGCCTTGTGGGCCGAGATCGTGGTGGCGCGTCGGAAATCCGCCGGGTCGAGCTCGAACTTCAGGGCGTCGCCGCAGAAGCAGATCTTTCGCCCACGGTCGTACAGGATCGCGTGGCCATCGAAATGGCCGGCGGTGCGGTGCAGCTCCAGCCCCGGCAGCGGCTCGAGGAAATCGTCGTAGGGCCAGCTCACCTGGAGCGCCGCGCTCCACGTGAAGTCGGCCGCCGGCAGGCACAGCTCCGGGTCGAAACGGTCCTGGAGCTGCGTCAGCGCCCCGTAGGAATGCGGGTGCGAGGCCGAGAGCACAGCCATCCCGCCGAGCCGCTCGATCTGGTCGAGGGCGGCCTCGCTGAAGACCGGGCAGCCCTCGAAGCCCATGTTCCCGTGCTCGGTCTGGATCAGGTAGGCGGACGGCCCGATGCCGGAGACCGGCTCGTTCCAGAAGCGCCAGACGCCCGGCTCGAGCTCCTGCCAGTGGCAGGGAAAGGCCTCCTGCGCCTCGCGGGCGGTGCGGAAGCGCCAGCCGTCCTGCGGCACGACGTGGCGGGCATCGAGGCACATCGGGCAGGCGGCCGGCACCTCGAAGTGCCGCTGCCAGAACCCGCAATTGTCGCAGGTGTAGGCGGGCAGCTTCAGGGCGCCCGCGAAGGGCAGATAGCCGGGCATCGTCTGGGACCTTCCTCGGGGCAGTGTCTATAAGATGGCCCCGGTTCAGCCGCCCTCTTCGTCATCGCGAGCGCAGCGAAGCGACCCAGGGCAGCGCGACACCGGGGAGCGTAGCGCCGGCTGGATTGCTTCGCTCCGCTTGCAAAGACGGCGGCACGCCTATCAACCGGAACGGGTGTAACAGGCGGCGCGGTCGGTTACAGCCGTCAGGTCCGTCCGGGCAGGCGGCGCGCCGACCGGGCGGCGTGGACGGTGCCGGCGAGGCCGACGAGGGCCAAGCCGACAAGGCCGCCGACCACGACGTCGCGGGTGCGGCTCGTGACGAACTCGGCGCGGCTCGCCTTGGTCCGACCGGAGAATCGCCCGTCGATCCCGGCCGGGCCGGGCACTGGGGCCTTGAGATTGCCCGCCATCTCGGGGATGGTCTCGTCGGAGAGCTGGGCCGACCACATGGAGGCGGCCTTGCGGTCGGCGAGCGCCGGCGCCAGCGCCTGGGCGGCCGCCATCATCACCGAGGACCGGCCGACCCAGACCTCCCGGCGCGGGTGCTCGACCGCGTACAGGATCGCGTCGGCGCAGAGCCGCGGGTCGAAGACCGGGTCCGGCGCGTACTGGCGGTGGCCGGTGCGGTTGCGCGCCCAGTTGAACTGCGGCGTGTTGACCGCCGGCAGGTAGATCACGCTGAGGCTGACATTGACCCGGTCGTGCAGCAGCTCGCAGCGCAGGGCGTCGGTGAAGCCCGAGACCGCGAACTTGGCCGCGCAGTAGGGCGCCTGCAGGGGCGCCGCCCGGATCGCGAGGCCCGACGAGACCTGGATGATCGCGCCGCGGTCGCGCCGCTTCATGTAGCGCAGGGCGGCGAGCGTCCCGTAGACCTGGCTGAGATAGGTGGTCTCGGTCACCCGCCGGTACTCGTCCGGGGTGATTCGGTCGGCCGGGTTCACCACCGTCGACATGGCATTGTTCACCCACGCGCGGATCGGGCCGAGCTCGCGCTCGACCCGCTCGGCGGCCGCGTCCACGGCCTCCGGGTCGGCGACGTCGGCGCCGATCGCCAGCACCGGCTGGCCGTAGGCGGCGAGCGCCCGCTCGGCCGCGGAGAGGCGGCCGGGATCCCGCGCGATCACCGCGACCGACCAGCCGCGCGCGGCGAATTCATGCGCGGTGGCGAGCCCGATTCCGGCCGTGCCCCCCGTAACGACCGCAACCCGTGCCATACCGACCTCATCCGCGACGGACCGAACCGGCAACACGGTGCGGCGCGCTCGGTTGCGCCGCCCGATTGGGCCGGAACGTCACGGGGAAGCGGATCGCGATACCGATCACGACGCCGATTTCGCGGACCGGGACGCAACGTCCGACCGCGGCCGCTGTTGACTGCCTGTACCGCGTCATGCCGAACCATCGAGGGTCGCAGCCATGCGCACTGGACGACGCTTCTCCCTCTTCTCGCTCCCGATCGATCCCTGGCCGCAGGCGTCCCTGGCCGAGCGGACCGCCGTCGGAATGGTCCTGACCGGCCTGCTGCTCGTGCCGGCCTGCGCGGTCGGGGCCGCGCTCCTCGTGTTCACGACGCTCGCGGCCCACGTGTACTGGTCCTACGATCTCGGCGCCTCCCTGCACGCGTTCATCGCCCGGCATGCCGGGGCCGCCGTCGCGCGGCGCGGCCGGCTCGTCCACAAGGCCTGACGCGCGGGAGCGGATCGACGGCCGGGCGGCGTTGAGCCGTGCCGGTCCACACGGCCCGGCCGCGCGGCCCCCGCGATCCCTGTGCGTTCGCCTCGGTCCGATTTGACCTGACGGTCTCTCGTGGGCCAGTCAGGTTCGGAACCGAGAGATCGCCATGTTCCGTACCCTGATGTCTGCGCGGCGCTTCGCGCCGCTGTTCTGGTGCCAGTTCTTCTCGGCGTTCAACGACAATTTTCTGAAGAACGCGCTCGCCTTCCTGATCCTGTTCGGGATCGGCGGCCAGGCGGACGCCCATGCCGGCGTCCTCGTGACGCTCGCGAGCGCCGTGTTCATCGGGCCGTTCTTCATCCTGTCGGGTCTCGGCGGCCAGTGGGCCGACCGCTACGACAAGGCGCTGATGGCGCGGCGGCTCAAGTTCGCCGAGATCTTCGCGGCCGGCACCGCCGTGCTCGGCTTCCTCCTGCACTCGATCCCAGTGCTGTTCGTGGCGCTCGGCCTGTTCGGGACGATCGCGGCGCTGTTCGGCCCGATCAAGTACGGGATCCTGCCGGACCATCTCCGGCGCGAGGAGCTGCCCGCCGGCAACGCCCTCGTTGAGGCGGCGACCTTCCTGGCGATCCTGCTCGGCACGATCGCGGCCGGCGCGGCCTCGGCGATGGGCGGCTCGGGACTCGTGTTCGGCGTCCTGGTGATGGGCTTCGCCGTCCTGTGCTGGCTCTCGGCCCGGATGATCCCGGCGACCGGCGAGGGGGCGCCGGACCTGCGCGTCGACCCGAACGTCGCCCGCTCGACCTACGCGCTGCTGCGCGACCTCTGGGCCGACACGCGGCTGTGGCGCGGCTCGCTCACGGTGAGCTGGTTCTGGCTGGTCGGCGTGGTTGTGCTGTCGCTGCTGCCGGTACTGGTGCGCGGCGCCTTCAACGGCACCGAGACGGTGATCACGCTGCTGCTGGCGCTGTTCTCGATCGGCATCGCGGTCGGCTCCGGCCTCGCCTCGTGGCTCGCCAGCGGCCGGATCGTGCTGCTGCCGACGCCGGTCGGCGCGGTGCTGATGGGCCTGTTCGGCCTCGACCTCGCCTGGACGGTCGGCCACCTGCCGGCCCCGCCGGCCGAGCCGATCGGCCCCCTCGGCTTCCTGCAGACCGGCCACGGCCTGCGCACCGGGATCGACTTCCTCGGGCTGGCGATCTCCGGCGGCCTCTACATCGTCCCGTCCTTCGCGGCCGTGCAGGCCTGGGCCGAGAAGGCGATGCGCGCCCGGATCATCGGCGCGGTCAACGTCATGACGGCGGCCTTCATGGTCGCCGGCACCCTGGCGCTCGCGGCGCTGCAGGGCGCGGGCCTCACGATCGCGAGCCTCCTCGCGGTGGTGGCGGTGCTGAACCTGATCGTCGGCGCGCTCGTGTTCGCGACCCTGCCGACGAGCCCGTTCCGCGACTTCCTGTCGATCCTGTTCCGGGCCTTCTACCGGCTGGAGGTCCGCGGCTTCGACAACCTCGCGGCGGCCGGCCCGAACGCCATCATCGCCCTCAACCACGTCTCGTTCCTCGACGCGCCGCTCGCGCTGTCGCTCCTCGAGCAGGAGCCGGTCTTCGCCATCGATAGCGGGATCGCACAGCGCTGGTGGGTGCGCCCGTTCCTGCGCATCACCAAGGCGATGCCGCTCGACCCGACCCGGCCGCTCGCCACCCGCACGCTGATCAACGCGGTCAAGAGCGGCGAGACCCTGATCATCTTCCCCGAAGGCCGCCTCACGGTCACCGGCAGCCTGATGAAGGTCTACGACGGCGCCGGGCTGATCGCCGACAAGTCGGGCGCGATGGTCGTCCCGGTGAAGCTCGACGGCCTGGAGCGCACCGTCTTCTCGCGGCTGTCGCGCGGGCAGGTGCGCCGCCGCTGGTGGCCCAAGGTGACCGTGACGGTCATGCCGCCGGTGCGGCTGACCGTGGACCCCGCGCTCAAGGGCAAGGCGCGGCGGCAGGCGGCGGGCGCCGCCCTCTACGGGATCATGTCGGACCTCGTGTTCCGCACCGCCGATATCGACCGCGGCCTGATGGCGGCGCTGATCGAGGCGGGCGAGCGCCACGGCTGGAGCCGCAACGCCCTGGAGGATCCGGTCGGCGGCCGCCTCAGCTACAGCCGGCTCGTGATGGGCGCCAACATCCTCGGCCGCAAGCTGATGCCGCTGGCGCCCGTGGGCGGCCGGATCGGCGTCATGCTGCCGAACGCCAACGGCGCCGCGGTGACGCTGTTCGCCCTCGCCTCCGCGGGCCGGGTGCCGGCGATGATCAATTTCTCCGCTGGCCCCGCCAACGTGCTCTCGGCCTGCCGGGCCGCGGAGGTCAGCAAGATCCTGACCTCCCGGGCCTTCATCGAGAAGGGACGGCTGGACCCGCTCGTCGAGGCGATCCGCGGCTCGGTCGAGTTGATCTACCTAGAGGACGTGCGGGCCGGCATCACGACGGGGGACAAGATCCGCGGCCTCCTGGCGCCGCGCCGCCCCCTGGTGGCGCGCGCCGGCGAGGATCCGGGGGCGGTGCTGTTCACCTCGGGCAGCGAGGGCACGCCGAAGGGCGTGGTGCTCGCCAACCGCTGCATGCTCGCCAACGTGGCGCAGGTGGCGGCCCGGATCGATTTCGGCCCGATGGACAAGGTGTTCAACGTCCTGCCGGTGTTCCACGCCTTCGGGCTCACGGCCGGGCTGGTCCTGCCCCTGGTCTCGGGGGTGCCGGTCTACCTCTACCCGTCGCCGCTGCACTACCGGATCGTGCCGGAGCTGATCTACGGCTCGAACAGCACCGTCCTGTTCGGGACCGACACGTTCCTCACGGGCTACGCCCGGTCGGCCCATTCCTACGACCTGCGCTCCCTGCGCTACGTCGTGGCCGGCGCCGAGGCCGTGAAGGAGACCACCCGGAAGACCTGGGCGGAGAAGTTCGGGCTGCGCATCCTGGAGGGCTACGGCGTCACCGAGTGCGGGCCGGTCGTCGCCCTCAACACGCCGATGTTCAACCGGTTCGGCACGGTCGGGCGGATCCTGCCCGGCATCGAGACCCGCCTCGAGCCGGTGCCGGGAATCGACGAGGGCGGCCGCCTGTCCCTGCGCGGGCCGAACATCATGCTGGGCTACCTGCGCGCCGAGAAGCCCGGCGTGCTGGAGCCGCCGCCGGGCGGCTGGCACGACACCGGCGACATCGTGGCGATCGACCCGATGGGCTTCGTCACCATCAAGGGTCGGGCCAAGCGCTTCGCGAAGATCGCCGGCGAGATGGTGTCGCTCGCCGGCATCGAGACGCTGGCCGCCGAACTGTGGCCCGACCGCCCGAGCGCCGTCGCGGCGGTGCCGGACGTCCGCAAGGGCGAGCGGCTGATCCTGTTCACGCAGGAGAAGGGCGCGACCCGGGCCGCCTACCAGAGCTTCGCCAAGGGCCGCGGCGCCTCCGACGTCGCGATCCCCGCCGAGGTGGTGGTGCTGGACGCGATCCCGATGCTCGGCACCGGCAAGGTCGACCAAGTGGCCGTCACGAAGCTCGCGCTGGAGCGGGCGAAGGAGAACGCGGCGGCCTGACGGTCGCGGCCGGGCCTCCCGCGTCACCCAAACGGGGGATGCGGTGTTCCCCGGGATCCGCTCGTATCGTGAATACAGCCGTGATTCGAACCGCTTGACGCGTTCGGGGCGCGGGTCTGAGGGGGACTCGGTACGCAACGGCGAGGGACAGATCATGCGGAAGGGCAGGCGAGTTCCGGCTTGGCTGGCGAGGCGGACCTACTTCAAGCGGATCGAGCGCTGGGCGAAGCCCGGCAAGGCGCGCAAGGCGGCGCAGCCCCCCGAGACACCGGCAGCCGCGATGCCCTCCAACGTCGTGCCGTTCCCGATCCGGATGAATCGGCCGGATCGACCCGCCTTCGAGGACCTGCGGGGCGTCGGCACGGCCTAGAGGCCGGCTCCGCCGGGGGCTTGCCGGGCGCGCGGGAACACGGGATCCTGCGCCGTCGGAGCCGAGACCGGGAGGATGCGTGCCGCACGACGGGTCGGATCCGCGCGCGTCGGCGCCTCCCCGGAAGCGGGCGAGGGGCCTGCGCGCGGCGCTCGGGGCGACGGCGCTCGGTCTCGGCCTCCTGGGGGCCGGCACCGCCGCGCTCTGGCGCTACGCCGACGCGCTGCCGCCCCTCGACCTGGCCGCGGCCGAATCACGCTCGACGGTGGTGCTGGATCGGTCCGGCACGCTGCTGCGCCCCTTCGCGACCGCGGACGGGCGCTGGCGCCTGCCGATCACCGCGGAGGCGGTCGATCCGCGATACCGGGCGATGCTGCTCGCCTACGAGGATCGCCGCTTCGCCGCGCATCCCGGCATCGACCCGGCCGCGGTGCTGCGCGCCGCCGGCCAGTGGCTGACGCGCGGCCGCATCGTGTCCGGCGCCTCCACCCTGTCGATGCAGGTGGCGCGCCTCGTCGAGCCGCGGCGCGAGCGGTCGCTCGAGGCCAAGCTCCGCCAGATGGTGCGGGCGGTCGCGCTGGAGCGGCGCCTCGGCAAGGCCGGGCTGCTCGACCTCTACCTGGCGCTGGCCCCCTACGGCGGCCCGCTGGAGGGCGTGCGCGCGGCGAGCGTCGCGTATTTCGGGCGCGAGCCGGTCCGGCTGACCGCCGCGCAGGCGGCCCTGCTCGTCGCCCTGCCGCAATCGCCCGAGACCCGCCGTCCGGACAGGTTCCCCGAGCGCGCCCGCGCCGCCCGCGACCGGGTCCTGGCGGTGGCCGTCGCGCGGGGCATCCTCACGACGGCGGAGGCCGAGGCCGCCCGGGCCGAGCCGGTGCCGACGACGCGCAAGCCGTTCCCGATGCTCGCGGCGCACGCCGCCGAGGAGGCGGTGGCGGCCGATCCCGGTGCCGCCACGATCCGCCTCGCGATCGACGGGCGCCTGCAGGAGCGGCTGGAAACCCTGGCGGCCGAGCGCGCCGCCGCCGCCGGTCCGGACCTCTCGGCCGCGATCCTCGTCCTCGACAACCGCGACGGCCGGGTGCTCGCCCAGGTCGGCAGCGCCGGGTACCTGGACCCCGCCCGGCGCGGCGCCATCGACATGACCCTGGCGGTGCGCTCGCCCGGCTCCGCGCTGAAGCCCTTCGTCTACGCCATGGCCTTCGCGGACGGTCTCGCGCATCCCGAGACCCTGCTGGAGGATCGCCCGGCGCGCTTCTCGGCGAGCTACGCGCCGGAGAATTTCGACCTGACCTTCCAGGGCACGGTCACGGCCCGGCGGGCCCTGCAGCTCTCGCTGAACGTGCCGGCAGTCGAGCTGATGGACGCGGTCGGTCCCGCCCGCTTCATCGCCCGGCTGCGCGCCGCCGGGGCCGGGATCCAGCTCCCGCGGGAGGCGGCCCCGGGGCTGCCGGTCGCGCTGGGCGGCCTCGGCATCACGGTCACCGACCTCGCCCGGCTCTACGCGGGGCTCGCCCGCGGCGGCGCGGTTCCGGACCTGCTGCGCCGCGCCGACGGGGTCGCGGCCGAATCCCGGCACCGCGTCGCCGAGCCCGTGGCGTCCTGGTACGTCGCCGACATCCTGCGCGGGACACCGCCGCCGGAGAACGCACTGCCGAACCGCATCGCCTACAAGACCGGCACCTCCTATGGGTACCGCGACGCCTGGGCCGCCGGCTTCGACCGCCACGCGACGATCGTCGTCTGGGCCGGGCGCCCGGACGGTGCCGCGGTGCCGGGGCTCGTGGGCCGCACCGTCGCGGCGCCGATCCTGTTCGACGCCTTCGCGCGCCTCGGGATCGAGCCCGAGCCGGTCTCCCAGCCGCGGGACGCGCTGGTGGTCGGGACGGCGGGCCTGCCGCCGCCGCTGCGGCACCTGCGGCGCGAGGCGGCCGAGGCGGCGGGACCGGCGCTGCGGATCGCCTATCCGCCGGACGGGGCGCGGATCGATCTCGGCCTCGCGGTGGACCGGCACGGCGCCGCGGAGGGCGGCCCGGGTCTCGCCCTCAAGGCCCTGGGCGGCGTGCCGCCGCTCACCTGGCTGGTCGACGGTCAGCCGGTCGTGCAGACGCCGCGGCGGAAGGCCGAGTGGGCCCCGGGGGGCGCGGGCTTCGCGCGGATCTCGGTCCTGGACGCGACCGGCGCCAGCGACAGCGTGTCCGTCCGCCTCGAGTGAGCCGACGGCGGGTTCCCTCGGCTCAGCGACCGAGGCCGCGCTGGGCGCCGGCTGGGCCGCGCACCTCGCAGGATTCCAGCGCCGCGGCGAGGCGCGCCGCGCTGGCCGCGGACCCGTAAGACAGGTTGAGGACAGTGGAGAGGATCCCGACGCTCACGAGCACGCCGAGGGCGGCCGCGCCGAGCAGAACGGCGGTGATCAGCCTGTTGCGCCGCAGGTCCGCCGTCAGCGCCCCGATGAGGTCCCGGTTGTGTTCGGCGAGACCGTTCCGCGCCGCCACCAGCTCGTTGTACATGTTCGTGATGGCGTTGGTGGACATGTACACCAGCAGCAGGTGGACGACGAAGTCGTCGTCCGTCGTGGTGTTGAGGGCGGCCGCGATCCGCACGGCGAGCTGACGCTCCCAGGGCTGGAGATCGCGGCCGTGGACCGACCGGTAGAACCGCTCGAGGTTGGTCACGGCCGGAGGGCATCCCGCCACGCCGTGTGGAAGTTGCGCCGCAGGCGGCGGCCCTCGACCCGCAGGCGCATCGGCGCGCTGTTCGCCAAGGCCTGCCAGGTCGTGTTCTGCACCCGCAGGGCCTCGATCAGCCGCTCGCCGATCCGCTCGATCTCGATGACGCGAAAGTTCGACTGCTTCCGCAGGGATCGCACGAGGTCGGACGATTCGAGATAGTCGAAATTGGTCGCCTGGGCGGTGTTCTTCGCCAGGATCGCCCGGTCGCACTCGATCAGCATGGGCCGGAGCTCGCGCAGGACCTCCAGGGCTGTGGGATCCACCGCGCCGGCCGCGACGACCACGGCGAGGCGGACATTCGCCTCCCGGCAGCTCTCCACGATGATCTCGGTGCACCGACGGGTCGTCTCGGTGTCGCCGGCCGGGAAGTCGACCACGACGAGGCGCTCGGCCGCCTCGGTCACGCGCTCGATCAGGTCCTGGCACAGGGTCGGGTCGACGCGGCCCGTGCTGTCCTCGGCGCGCAGGCGCTGCCGGATGGCGGTGATGCCGGGACGGCGCGGGACGAAGTTGTCGCTGCCGGGCGTGGTCTCCTGCATGAGCGCCGTGTGGAAGTGCCGGTTGGCCGGGTCGGTGTCGATCGCCAGCACCGGACCGACCTCCGCGCAGAGATCCGCCACCTGGAGGGCGATGGTCGTCTTGCCGACGCCGCCCTTGCCGCCGAGGCAGAGCACGAGAACCTTCGCGGCGGCGCCCAGGAGATCGCGCTGGATGTCCTGGATCTCGTCCGGGCTGTACCAGGCCGGAACCTTGCTCTGCGTCGTGTCGGTCATGCGGTGTCTCCTTGCTGATACGCGCGGGGTGGCCGCCGGACGCGCGCTCCGCGCGCGGCACCGGGCTGCGGGATCTCGGGGGTTCACGGGCTCGGGCCGGGCCGCACGGCCCGCGTGGGCGGGACGCGGCGCGCGCCGGCTCGACGGCGCGCCCGGGATGCCGGTCGCATCACGCGCGGGATCCGGTCGTGCACGGGTCGGCAGAGGCGCGGCCGCCTCGTGCTCGTGGCCCGGATGCGGACGGCCGACGCTCGGGTTCCGCGATGACGTCCGTCGCCACGATCTGCACTCCGTTGCTGGATCCGCTTCGCCGACGGCTCCGGCCGCAAGTCTTCCTCGCCGCGACCGAGGGCCATGCATGATCATGCTCGGACCTATGGAAGACGCAAGCCTCGAAGAATCGGATCTCTTCTCGACGAATGCCCTAGAATGAGATCGTTAATGAAGATTTATATTTATATAATATGCAATAATGAGCGAAGTACGACTATTATATCTGGATGAACACACAACATCCCGGACATCGTCCGCAATTCGATCGATTCGGCCGGCCGGAATCCGCGCGGGTCACCTGGGATGCGGGCCTTGCCCGGCCCTGTCGGCGGTGACCCGGTCGTCACCGCGCCGCGGCGAGGGGCGCGAACACGTCGATGAGGCCGTTCACCAGGATCTGGGTCCCGACGCACAGGAGCAGGAAGGCGAAGAGGCGGCCCATCACCCGGGCGCGGGCCGGGCCGATGAAGGCGACGACCCGGTCGGCGGAGGCGTAGAGAACCGCGACCGTGGCGGCGACCGCGAGGGCCGCCAGCGTGACGCCGATGTAGAAGCCGAAGCGCTCCGCGTAGGCCTCCGGCCGGTTGGCCCCCAGGGTGATGGCGACCGCGATCGTCCCCGGCCCGGTGGTGAACGGGAGCGTCAGGGGGAAGAAGGCGATGTCGGCGAGGGGGCCGGGCGCCGGATCGCCCGGCGGCTCCGCCGGGACCGCCCCGCGGGCCGCCGAGCCCGAGGCCTCGGCCTGCTTGCGCGCCTCGCGGGCCTCCGGCCGGTTCAGCTGGGTCCAGGCCGACGACATGACCACGAGGCCGCCGGCGATGCGTAGCGCCCCCAGGGTGACGCCGAAGAAGTTCAGGATCGGCGTGCCCGCCCAGAGGGCGCCGAGCATCACCAGGGCGGCGTAGACGCCGATCCGGCGCGACAGCAGCACGCGCTCGGCGTGGCTGAAGGCGCCCGCCACCTGCGCGAAGATGAAGGCGCCCCCGACCGGGTTCACGATCGAGAACAGCGCCGACAGGGCGAGCAGGAACTGCTGGGTGGTGAAGTCGAGGCTCATCGGGGTCAACCCGGGGAGGGGGCCGGCACCAGCACCCGGGCCGGCGCGAGGCGGCGGGCGCGCCGCACCTGCTGGACGGCCACCGGCCGGTACAGCTGCTTCGTCGCGTCGACCACGTGCAGGCCCGCGAAGGGCAGGGACAGGCCGGTGCCGAGCCACTCCCAGGCGGGCCCGGTGCGCAGCATCAGGCGCGAGCGGGCCGGCGGCATGTACAGGGTCTCGGCCCAGCTCACCGGTGAGAACAGCGTGTCGCGCATGAGCCGCCCGAGCTGCGAGCGGCTGTAGGGCTGGCCGTGGCCGAAGGGCGTCGCCTCCCGGCGGGCCCAGACGCCCCGGCGGTTGGGCACCACGAGGATCATGCGGCCGCCCGGCGTCAGGGTGCGCCAGACCTCCTGCAGCAGCTCCGTCGGGCTCTCCACCGATTCGAGGGCGTGGACCAGGATGACCCGGTCGATGGCGGCCTCCGGCAGCGGCATCATGGTGGGATCGGCGAGCGCCGCGCAGGAGCGCCCGGTGCCCGGCCAGTTCACCACGCCCTGCGAGGCCGGCATGAAGGCGAGGGTGCGCTCGGCGATGCAGTGGACCGGCCCGAGATACGGCGTCGCGTAGCCGATCCCGAGGACGCGCAGCCCCGAGACCGAGCCGAGGAAGTCGTGGAGCGCGCGGCCGACCACGCGGTGCGTCGTGCGGCCCAGAGGGCTGGCGTAGAAGGCCCGCAAGCCGTTGACGTCGAGGCGCATGGAGGGACAGGAGATCGCGGACGGAACGGTCGTCGTACTCAATGGTGAGCCGCGCGCCGCGCGGCAAGCGCCGGAGGAACCTCGCCGGACCATCACCTGTTCACGGCAACAGATTTCGCGCCGCTTCGCGCCCGTTCGCGTTCTTGGGAGACCCCGTCCGATGGCCGCCGAGACCGAGATTCGCACCTTCCTCTGCCGCAGCGACAACATCGGCGTGCTGATCCGCGATCCGCAGTCCGGCGCCTGCGCGGCGATCGACGTGCCGGAGGCCGGACCTGTCCTCCGGGCCCTCGACGAGACCGGCTGGCGGCTGACCGACATCCTCGTGACCCACCGGCACGCCGACCATGTCGAGGGCATCCCGGAGGTGAAGCGGGCGACCGGCGCCCGGGTGGTCGCCCCCGCCAGGGCCGGCGACGCGGTCCCACAGGTGGACGTGACCGTGCGGGAGGGCGACACGGTCACGGTCGGCAGCCTCGAGGCGCAGGTCTGGGAGACGCCGGGCCACTGCGCCGACCACGTGACCTACTGGTTCGCGGAAGCCGGCCTCGTCTGCGCCGGCGACACCCTGTTCACCCTCGGCTGTGGGCGTGTGATGGAGAGCCCGCCCGAGACCCTCTACCGCTCCCTGCGGCGCTTCGACGACCTGCCCGACGCGACGCAGGTCTTCAGCGGCCACGACTACGTACTCTCCAACGCGCGCTTCGCCCTGGCGGCGGATCCGGACAACCCGGATCTGAAGAGACGCCTCGCCGAGGCGGAGCGTGCCCACGCGGAGGGCCGGTTCCTGATCCCCTCGACCATGGGTGCGGAGCGGGCCACCAACCCGTTCCTGCGCAGCGGGCAGCCGGCCCTGGCGCGATCCGTCGACCTTCCGCCGGAAAGCGATCCCGAGGCGGTGTTCGTCGCCTTACGGGCGTGGAAGAACCGCTTCTGACGCAGGTGATAACGAGAAAAATTTGTTGCCTTCTCAAGGCAAACTGACACATAGGGGTGTTTAAGCGGTCCTAATCCGCTCAGGTAACCGGGCTCCCGGGGGGAAGCCGTAACGTCAACGCGAAGCGCCGGGACGCTTCAGCCGGTATGATGGGGGTCCGTCTCGCCCTACCACCTGTCCACTTCCCGCCTTCCGCTTCCTTTCCTCAAGCCAGAGTCCGACGGGTCCAAGGAGGAGGCGCTCAGCGCCAAGGCCAAGATCACCGTCGCCGACGCCGAATCCGGCACACTCCGCGAGAGCGGTGAGGCGGCCAGTCCCGCCCGCCCGCGGGCGCCGGTCGCGGCCGACGTGCGGCTCCTCGGGATCGCCACCGAGCACCTCTCGCGGCTCGGGCCCAAGCGCGTGACGGTCGTGGCCGTCGCCGCCGAGGCCGGTATGACGCACGCGAACGTGTACCGCTACTTCCCGTCGAAGGATGCGCTCCTCGACGCGGTGGCGGGCCGCTGGCTGCGCGAGGTCGAAGCCCGGCTCGCCGGCATCGCCGACGCGCCCGATCCCGCCGACGACAAGATCGAGCGCCTCCTGACCGCCCTCGCGACGGTCCAGCGGGACGCCCTGTTCGACGAGCCGAACCTGTTCGCGGTCCATCTCGACGCCACCGTCTCGGCACGGCCGATCGCCCGGCGGCACCGCGTGCGGCTGCGCAGCCTCGTCGAGCGCGTGGTCGAGGAGGGCATCACCTCCGGGATCTTCTCGGCCCGGGACCGGGAACGGGCGATCGCCTACATCTTCGACGCGAGCTACCGCTTCACGCATCCGCTGGCGATCCAGCACGATGCCGAGGTGCCGCGCGACCTGATCGAGGCCCGGTTCGGGGCCGTCATCCACGCGATCCAGCGGGTCCTGCGCTCCGGCATCCTCTGATCCGGCGCGTACCCACAGGCTCTCTCGAAGGCCCGGACAGACCGTCCGGGCCTTCGTCGTTCGTGCGCCCTCCCGCGCCGCACGCCGCCCGCCGCGACCCGAAATGACAGGATTTCAGATCTGTCATCGCGGCTTCGCGGCCGTCCCGCGCCAGGGTGCACTGCACCTAAAACACTCGCGACGTTGACGTTTCGGAGGCACCGTCGGGACGCTCGAGGGCGATCCGACGGCCCGGACGCGCCGCCCGCGCGGCCCTCATCGGGTTGAAGCCACGGTGCTTTTCGGCCACACAGCCGCGCAGATTTCAGAGTGGCGAATCCGGCCTCGGACCCTGACGGACGAGCGGCTCCGGCCTCGCGCAACGCATCACCGAAGTCGAACTCAGCGGAGACACATCCGACATGGCTCGCAACAAGATCGCGCTCATCGGCGCCGGCCAGATCGGCGGCACCCTGGCCCTTCTGGCCGGCCTCAAGGATCTTGGGGACGTGGTGCTGTTCGACATCGTCGACGGCGTGCCGCAGGGCAAGGCGCTGGACATCGCCGAGGCCGCCCCGGTCGAGGGCTTCGACGCGACCTACGCGGGTGCCAGCGACTACGCCGCCATCAAGGGCGCCGACGTGGTGATCGTGACCGCCGGCGTGCCGCGCAAGCCCGGCATGAGCCGCGACGACCTGATCGGCATCAACCTCAAGGTCATGCAGGCCGTCGGCGAGGGCATCAAGACCCACGCGCCGGACGCCTTCGTGATCTGCATCACCAACCCGCTCGACGCCATGGTGTGGGCGCTGCAGAAGTTCTCGGGCGTCCCGACCAACAAGATCGTCGGCATGGCCGGCGTGCTCGACTCGGCGCGCTTCCGCCACTTCCTCGCCGAGGAGTTCAAGGTGTCGGTGGAGGACGTCACGGCCTTCGTGCTCGGCGGCCACGGCGACGACATGGTGCCGCTGACCCGCTACTCGACGGTGGCAGGCGTGCCGCTGACGGACCTCGTCAAGCTCGGCTGGACCACCCAGGAGAAGCTCGACGCCATGGTCGACCGCACCCGCAAGGGCGGCGGCGAGATCGTCAACCTGCTCAAGACCGGCTCGGCCTTCTACGCGCCCGCCGCCTCCGCCATCGCCATGGCCGAGAGCTACCTGCGCGACAAGAAGCGGGTCCTGCCCTGCGCCGCCTACCTCGACGGCCAGTACGGCGTGAAGGGCATGTTCATCGGCGTGCCGATCGTGATCGGTGCCAACGGCGTGGAGCGCGTGCTCGAGGTGACCTTCGACGCGGCCGAGAAGACCATGTTCGACAAGTCGGTCGCCTCGGTGACGGGACTCATCGAGGCCTGCAAGGGCGTCGACAGCAGCCTCGCCTGACCGGTAAGCGGATACCGGGCAGCGCGTAGCGGTCGGAGATTCGAATCTCGATCACTCGATTTCTCTACGCGCCGCCCGCTGCCACCTATTCGCTCCTCCTTACGAGGCTCCGATGAATATCCACGAATATCAGGCCAAGGCCGTGCTGAAGGAGTTCGGCCTGCCCGTCTCCCGCGGCGTGGCCATCTTCAACCCGTCGGAGGCCGAGGCCGCCGCCAAGGAGCTCGGCGGCCCCGTCTGGGTCGTGAAGAGCCAGATCCACGCGGGCGGCCGCGGCAAGGGCACCTTCAAGGGCGCGCCCGAGGGCGCCAAGGGCGGCGTGCGCGTCACCAAGTCGATCGACGAGGTCAAGCAGTTCGCCGGAGAGATGCTCGGCCAGACGCTGGTGACCATCCAGACCGGCCCGGCCGGCAAGCAGGTCAACCGCCTCTACATCGAGGAAGGCGCCCAGATCGCCGAGGAGTTCTACCTCTCGATGCTGGTCGACCGCGCCACGGGCGGCGTCGCCTTCGTGGTCTCCACCGAGGGTGGCATGGACATCGAGGCGGTCGCCCACGACACGCCCGAGAAGATCCACACGATCGCGGTCGACCCGGCCACCGGCGTGATGCCCCACCACGGCCGCGCCGTCGCCAAGGCGCTCGGCCTGTCGGGCGCCCAGGCCAAGGAAGCGGCCGCGCTGACCGAGAAGCTCTACGCGGCCTTCGTGGCCAAGGACATGAGCCTCCTGGAGATCAACCCGCTGGTGCTGACCGCCGACGGGCACCTCAAGTGCCTCGACGCCAAGATGGCCTTCGATTCGAACGCCCTCTACCGGCACGCGGACATCATGGCGCTCCGCGACGAGACCGAGGAGGACGCCAAGGAGATCGAGGCGTCCAAGTACGACCTCGCCTACATCGCGCTCGACGGCACGATCGGCTGCATGGTCAACGGCGCCGGCCTCGCCATGGCGACGCTCGACATCATCAAGCTCTACGGCGAGGAGCCGGCGAACTTCCTCGATGTCGGCGGCGGCGCCTCGGAGGAGAAAGTCACGGCGGCGTTCAAGATCATCACCGCCGACCCGAACGTGAAGGGGATACTCGTCAACATCTTCGGCGGGATCATGAAGTGCGACGTGATCGCCAACGGCGTGATCGCGGCCGTGAAGGCGGTGGGCCTGCAGGTGCCGCTGGTGGTGCGCCTCGAGGGCACCAACGTCGAGCAGGGCAAGGCCATCATCCGCAATTCCGGCCTCAACGTCATCCCGGCGGACGACCTCGACGACGCCGCCCAGAAGATCGTCGCCGCCGTGAAGGGAGCCTGATCATGTCGGTGATGATCGACGCCAACACCAAGGTCATCTGCCAGGGCTTCACCGGCAAGAACGGGACCTTCCACTCCGAGCAGGCCATCGCCTACGGCACCAAGATGGTCGGCGGCACGTCGCCCGGTAAGGGCGGCTCCAGCCATCTCGGCCTGCCGGTCTTCGACACGGTCGCGGAGGCGCGCGAGGCCACCGGCGCCGAGGCCTCGGTGGTCTACGTGCCGCCGCCCGGTGCCGCCGACGCGATCTGCGAGGCGATCAGCGCCGAGGTGCCGCTGATCGTCTGCATCACGGAGGGCATCCCGGTGCTCGACATGGTGCGGGTGAAGCGGGCGCTGACGGGCTCGAAGTCGCGCCTCGTCGGGCCGAACTGCCCCGGCATCGTCACCGCCGGCGAGTCGAAGATCGGCATCATGCCGGCCAACATCTTCCGGCCCGGCTCGGTCGGCATCGTGTCCCGCTCGGGCACGCTGACCTACGAGGCGGTGTTCCAGACCTCCAATGCCGGCCTCGGCCAGACCACGGCGGTGGGCATCGGCGGCGACCCGGTGAAGGGCACCGAGTTCATCGACGTGCTGGAGCTGTTCCTCGCCGACCCGAAGACCGAGTCGATCGTGATGATCGGCGAGATCGGCGGCTCGGCCGAGGAGGAGGCGGCGCAGTTCCTCAAGGACGAAGCCAAGCGCGGGCGCAAGAAGCCGATGGTCGGCTTCATCGCCGGCCGCACGGCGCCTCCGGGCCGCCGCATGGGCCATGCCGGCGCGATCATCTCGGGCGGCAAGGGCGGCGCCGAGGACAAGATCGCCGCCATGGAGGCCGCGGGCATCCGCGTGTCGCCGTCGCCGGCCCGGCTGGGCTCGACGCTCGTCGAGGTGCTGAAGGGCTAAAGGCCCGCGCGCCTGCGTCGCGGCCATCGCAGGGCCGCGACGCCCATATCGGGCGTGCAGACGATCTCAGCGGGGCGGTCACCCGCCCCGTTTCGGTTCGAGGGCGCTCCGCCGCGCTGACGGGGAGCCCGGAGGGCAGGGGAGCCTGCCCGCGCGATCAGGATGGACGCACCATGGCACGCCAGGACGTGAACGAAGCGCTCCTCGAAACCTCGTTCCTGTACGGCGCCAACGCCGCCTACATCGAGGAATTGCAGGCGGCCTACGCCCGCAACCCGTCCTCGGTGGATCCGGAGTGGCAGACCTTCTTCAAGGGGCTCGGCGAGGACGAGACCCTGGTCGAGAAGAACGCCGCCGGCGCCTCCTGGGAGAAGCCGCACTGGCCGGTGCCGCTCAACGGCGAGCTGGTCTCGGCGCTCGACGGCAACTGGGGCGCCCTGGAGAAGGCGATCGGCGACAAGATCGTCGCGCGGGAAGCCAAGGAGCCCAAGCCCGGCAAGCCGCAGGACAGCGTCACCGCCACCACCGGCGTGTCGGTGGAGCAGGCGACCAAGGATTCGGTGCGGGCGATCATGCTGATCCGCTCCTACCGGATGCGCGGCCACCTGCACGCCAAGCTGGACCCGCTGGGGCTCGCGCCGCGGGGCGATCACGAGGAGCTGCACCCGCAGCATTACGGCTTCACCGAGGAGGCCGACTGGGACCGTCCGATCTTCCTCGACAACGTCCTCGGCCTGCAGTTCGGCACGATCCGCGAGATCGTCGGCATCCTGGAGCGGACCTACTGCCAGACCCTCGGCGTCGAGTTCATGCACATCTCGGATCCCGCCGAGAAGGCGTGGATCCAGGAGCGCATCGAGGGCAAGGACAAGGAGATCTCCTTCACCCCCGAGGGGCGCCGGGCGATCCTCAACAAGCTGATCGAGGCCGAGGGCTTCGAGAAGTTCCTCGACCTCAAGTACACCGGCACCAAGCGCTTCGGCCTCGACGGCAGCGAGGCGATGATCCCGGCGCTGGAGCAGATCATCAAGCGCGGCGGCGCGCTGGGCGTGCGCGAGATCGTGCTCGGCATGGCCCATCGCGGCCGGCTCAACGTGCTCACCAACGTGATGGCCAAGCCCTTCCGGGCGGTGTTCCACGAGTTCAAGGGCGGCTCGGCCTCCCCGGCCGAGGTCGAGGGCTCGGGCGACGTGAAGTACCACCTGGGCGCGTCCTCGGACCGCGCCTTCGACGGCAACAACGTCCACCTGTCGCTCACCGCCAATCCGTCCCACCTCGAGATCGTCGACCCGGTGGTGCTCGGAAAGGTCCGCGCCAAGCAGGACCAGTGGGCCAAGCCCAACATCGAGCGCCGCACGGTGCTGCCGCTCCTGATCCACGGCGACGCCGCCTTCGCGGGCCAGGGCGTGGTGGCGGAGTGCTTCGGCCTTTCGGGCCTGAAGGGCCACCGCACCGGCGGCTCGGTCCACTTCATCATCAACAACCAGATCGGCTTCACGACCGATCCGCGCTTCTCGCGCTCCTCGCCCTACCCGTCCGACGTCGCCAAGATGGTCGAGGCGCCGATCTTCCACTGCAACGGCGACGATCCGGAAGCCGTCACCTTCGCCGCCAAGGTCGCGGTGGAGTACCGGCAGAAGTTCGGCAAGCCGGTCGTGATCGACATGCTGTGCTACCGCCGCTTCGGCCACAACGAGGGCGACGAGCCGGCCTTCACCCAGCCGAAGATGTACCAGCGGATCCGCAAGCATCCCTCGGTGCTGGAGAGCTACGGCCGCAAGCTCGTCGAGAACGGCTCGGTGACCCAGGAGGCGCTCGACGCCCGCAAGGCCGAGTTCCGCGGGATGCTCGACAGCGAGCTCGACGTCGCCAACAACTACAAGGCGAACAAGGCCGACTGGCTCGACGGCCGCTGGTCCGGCGTGAAGGCCGTGCACGAGGACGTGGACGACCCGCGCCGCGGCCGCACCGCCGTGCCGGCCGGGACCCTGCAGGAGATCGGGCGCAGGATCACGCAGGCGCCGCCCGGCTTCCACCTGCACCGCACGATCCAGCGCTTCATGGACAACCGCGCCAAGGCGGTGGAGACGGGGGTCGGCATCGACTGGGCGACCGCCGAGGCCCTGGCCTTCGGGGCGACGCTCCTCGACGGCAACCGGGTCCGCCTGTCGGGTCAGGACGTGGAGCGCGGCACGTTCTCGCAGCGCCACGCGGTGGTGATCGACCAGGAGAACGAGCAGCGCTTCACGCCGCTCAACGCCATCCGCGAGGGGCAGGCCGCGATCGAGATCATCAACTCGATGCTCTCCGAGGAAGCGGTGCTCGGCTTCGAGTACGGCTACTCGCTCGCCGAGCCGAACGCCCTGGTCCTCTGGGAGGCCCAGTTCGGCGACTTCGCCAACGGCGCCCAGGTGGTGATCGACCAGTTCATCGCGTCCGGCGAGCGCAAGTGGCTGCGCATGTCGGGCCTCGTGCTGCTGCTGCCGCACGGCTACGAGGGCCAGGGGCCCGAGCACTCCTCGGCCCGCCTGGAGCGCTACCTCCAGGCCTGCGCCGAGGACAACATGCAGGTCGCCAACGTCACGACGCCGGCGAACTACTTCCACATCCTGCGCCGGCAGCTGAAGCGCGACTTCCGCAAGCCGCTGGTCCTGATGACGCCGAAGTCGCTGCTGCGCCACAAGCGCGCCGTGTCGAACCTCGACGCGCTCGCCGAGGGCTCGACCTTCCACCGCGTCCTCTGGGACGACGCCGAGGAGGAGGGCGCGCAGAACAAGCTCGTGCGCGACGACAAGATCCGCCGCGTCGTGCTGTGCTCCGGCAAGGTCTACTACGACCTGCTGGAGGAGCGGGAGAAGCGCGGCCTCAATGACATCTACCTGATGCGCGTCGAGCAGCTCTACCCGTTCCCCCTGAAGGCGCTGGCCAACGAGATGGCCCGGTTCCGCAACGCCGACGTGATCTGGTGCCAGGAGGAGCCCAAGAACATGGGCGCTTGGTCCTTCGTCGAGCCCTACCTCGAGTGGGTGCTCGGCCAGGCCGGCTCCGCGGTGAAGCGCGCCCGCTACGTCGGCCGTCCGGCTTCCGCCTCCACGGCGGTCGGCCAGATGTCGAAGCACCAGGCGCAGCTCCAGGCCTTCCTCAACGAGGCCCTGGCGGTCTGATCGTCCGGCCATGGCCTACTTCCTGCTCCGCTTGGAACCGCCCCCCCCCCCGAGCTTCCCGTTCGACGCGACGGAGGTCGAGAAGGCGCTGTTCTCGGCGCATTCCGGCTACTGGATGGAGCAGGCGGCCGCCGGCACCGCCATCGCGGTCGGACCCGTCTTCGAGTCCGGCGGCACCTGGGGCCTGGCCATGGTCGAGGCCGACGACGCGGCCCGGGCCGAGGCGCTCGGCGAAGCAGATCCCGTCCTGATGGCGCAGGCAGGCTTCCGGTACACCGTCTCGCCCGTTCCATCCCTGATCCTGCGGCGCTGACGTCGCGGCCCGACATCCAGAGGAGGCCCCCCGCGGGGCAGAAGAGAGCATGGCAACCGACATCCTCGTCCCGACCCTCGGCGAATCCGTGAGCGAGGCCACGATCGGCCGCTGGTTCAAGAAGCCCGGCGACACGGTCGCGGCCGACGAGCCAATCGTCGAGCTCGAGACCGACAAGGTCACCCTGGAGGTGAACGCCCCGGCGGCCGGCGAGCTCGGCGAGATCCTGGTCAAGGACGGCGAGACCGTGGAGCCCGGTGCCCTGCTCGGCTCGATCGTCGAGGCCGGAGCCGGCGGCGGCACGGCCAAGAAGGCCGCCCCGAAGGAGAGCGCCGAGACCAAGGCCGAGAGCCGGAGCGAGGCCCCGAAGGCCGCCGCGCCCGCGAAGGCCGAGGCCCCGGCCCAGGAATCGTCCGCCGGCTACGGCAACCACGGCGATGCCGCCGCCCCCGCGGCCCAGCAGCGCCCGGTCGGAGACAACGGCCCGGCGGTGGCCAAGCTCGCCCGGGAATCGGGTGTCGACCCGTCGTCGGTGAGCGGGTCCGGCAAGGACGGCCGCGTCACGAAGGGCGACATGCTCGGCGCCATCGCCAAGGGGCCGGCCCCGTCGGCGCCCGCCAAGGAGGCCCGTCCGACCCTGCCGCGCGCCCCCTCGGCGCCGGACGACGCCGCGCGCGAGGAGCGCGTGCGCATGACGAAGCTGCGCCAGACCATCGCGCGCCGCCTGAAGGACGCGCAGGACACCGCGGCGATGCTGACGACGTTCAACGACGTCGACATGTCGGCCGTGATGGCGATGCGCAGCCAGTACAAGGATATCTTCGAGAAGAAGCACGGCACGAAGCTCGGCTTCATGGGCTTCTTCACCAAGGCGGTGATCGGCGCCCTCAAGGACGTGCCGGCGGTCAACGCCGAGATCGACGGGCAGGACCTCGTCTACAAGAACTACTACCATATCGGCATCGCGGTCGGCACCGATAAGGGTCTCGTCGTGCCGGTGGTGCGCGACGCCGACGACCTGTCGATCGCCGGCATCGAGAAGAAGATCGCCGGCTTCGGCAAGAAGGCCCGCGACGGCAAGCTCTCCATCGAGGAGATGCAGGGCGGCACCTTCACGATCACCAACGGCGGTATCTACGGCTCGCTGATGTCGACGCCGATCCTCAACGCGCCGCAATCCGGCATCCTCGGCATGCACCGCATCGAGGAGCGCCCGGTGGTCCGCGCCGGCAAGATCGAGGCGCGGCCGATGATGTACCTCGCCCTGTCGTACGACCATCGCATCGTCGACGGTAAGGAGGCCGTGACCTTCCTGGTGCGGGTCAAGGAGGCGCTGGAGGATCCGGCGCGCCTCGTGCTGGACCTCTGAGGCAGCCATGTCGAGCGCTGAGAACAGGGTCGCGATCGTCACGGGCGGCAGCCGCGGCATCGGCCGCGCGGTGGCGCTCCTCCTGGCGGAGCGCGGCTACGCCGTCTGCCTGAGCTACGTGTCGGACGCCGCCGCCGCGCAGGGCGTGGTGGACGCGATCGCGGCCAAGGGCGGACGGGCGCTCGCCGTGAAGGGCGACGTCGGCAACGAGGCCGACGTCATCGCCCTGTTCAAGGCGGCCGACGGCCTCGGCCGCCTCGCGGCGCTCGTCAACAATGCCGGCGTGGTCGACGTGAAGTCTGACGTCGCCGACATGAGCGTCGCCCGCTTGCAGCGCATGATGACCACCAACGTGGTCGGCAGCTTCCTGTGCGCGCGGGAGGCGGTGCGGCGCATGTCGATCAAGCGCGGCGGGGCAGGGGGCGCGATCGTCAACCTGTCCTCGGTGGCGGCGCGCCTCGGCGGCCCCGGCCAGTTCGTGGACTACGCGGCCTCCAAGGGCGCCATCGACTCGCTGACGATCGGGCTTTCCCGCGAGGTCGCCGCCGACGGCATCCGCGTCAACGCGGTGGCGCCCGGCATCATCGCCACCGAGATCCACGCCAGCGGCGGCGAGCCGGACCGGGTCGAGCGTCTCGGCCCCGGCGTCCCGATGAAGCGGGCCGGCACCGCCGAGGAGGTGGCCGCACCGATCGTGTGGCTCCTCTCGGACGAGGCCTCCTACACCACGGGCGCCATCCTCGACATCGGCGGCGGCCGCTGAGGCCAAGCCCCACCTGACATTCCCTGCCCGTCTCGCACGCGGCACGACCGAGCGGAAGCGAAGCCTCATGTCCTACGATCTCGTCGTCATCGGCACCGGCCCCGGCGGCTACGTCTGCGCGATCCGCGCGGCGCAGCTCGGCCTGCGGACCGCGGTGGTCGAGAAGCGCGCGACGCACGGCGGCACCTGCCTCAATGTCGGCTGCATCCCGTCCAAGGCCCTGCTGCACGCGTCCGAGGCCTTCGAGGAGGCCAACACGCACTTCGCCGATCTCGGCATCGACGTCGGCACGCCGAAGCTCGACCTCAAGAAGATGATGGCCTTCAAGGCCGAGGGCGTCGCCGGCAACACCAAGGGCGTCGAGTTCCTGCTCAAGAAGAACAAGGTCGACACCTTCCACGGCACCGGCCGGATCGCCGGCGCCGGCCGCGTCGAGGTCATCGCCGAGGACGGCGGCAACCAGATGCTCGAGACGAAGAGCATCGTCATCGCGACCGGCTCGGACGTGGCGCGCCTGCCCGGCGTCACCATCGACGAGAAGGTCGTGGTCTCCTCCACCGGCGCCCTGGAACTCGACCGGGTGCCGAAGAAGCTCCTCGTCATCGGCGCCGGCGTGATCGGGCTGGAGCTGGGTTCCGTCTGGCGCCGGCTCGGCTCCGAGGTGACCGTGGTCGAGTATCTCGACCGGGTGCTGCCGGGCATGGACGGCGAGGTCGGCAAGCAGTTCCAGCGGATCCTGACCAAGCAGGGCATCGCCTTCAAGCTGTCCACCAAGGTGACGGGCGTCGAGGTCGGCAAGAAGGGCGGCGCGACGGTCACGGTCGAGCCGGCCGCGGGCGGCGCGGCGGAGACGCTGCAGGCCGACGTGGTCCTCGTCTGCATCGGCCGGACGCCCTACACGGAGGGCCTCGGCCTCGACACGGTCGGCGTCCAGCGGGACGACAAGGGCCGGATTCTCACCGATTCCCACTACGCCACCAACGTCACCGGCATCTACGCCATCGGCGACGTGATTGCCGGCCCGATGCTCGCCCACAAGGCCGAGGACGAGGGCGTGGCGATCGCCGAGATGCTGGCCGGCCAGTCCGGCCACGTGAATTACGGCGTGATCCCGAACGTGGTCTACACGTTCCCGGAGGTCGCCTCGGTCGGCAAGACCGAGGAGGAGTTGAAGAAGGACGGCGTGGCCTACAACGCCGGCAAATTCCCCTTCACGGCCAATGGCCGGGCCAAGGCGAACGGCACCACCGACGGGTTCGTGAAGGTGCTGGCCGACGCCCAGACCGACCGGGTACTCGGCGTGCACATCGTGGGCGCGGATGCCGGCACCCTGATCGCCGAGGTGGCGGTCGCGATGGAGTTCGGCGCCTCGTCGGAGGACATCGCCCGCACTTGCCACGCGCACCCGACGCTGACCGAGGCCGTCAAGGAAGCCGCGCTGGCGGTCAACAAGCGCGCCATCCACGTCTGACGGGCCAAGGCCCACGGCTGCGCGGATTGCTACCTCGGCGGGCTCGACCGCCTGCGCGAAGGCCCCCTCTCCCGTGCGGGAAAGGGGGCCTTCGCGTTCCGTCACACACCGCGCGCCTCGAACCTGACTGGCCCGCAGAGCGACGGCCCGGCGCGGGGTCAGGCGATCTTGCGCCTGGAATTCGGCAGGTCGGCGATCCGCAGCAGCGCGCTCGGCGCGGGCGGGGCCGTCAGGGCGTTCAGCAGATACGGCCGACGCAGGCCCAGCGCGTTGTGCAGGGCGAGGTCGATGTCGCGGGCGTAGAACGGCATCCGCAGCACGGCGTCGACGCCGAAGTAGCGGCCGGCCTGTGCGACGGGCTCCAGCTCGGACGTGGTCAGCAGGGTGATCCGGGTCGGGAGGCCGAGGGGCTGGATCTGGCAGGCCAGTTCGAGCCCGTCGATGCCGCCGAGCTTCACGTCGATGAAGGCGAAGTCGTAGGCGGCGAGCTTCAGCTGCTTGAGGGCGTGGCGGCCGTCATCCGTCTCGTCGAGCTCGATCGCGAACCCGCTGCGCGCCACGACGCGGCTGATGGCCGACCGCCCGGCCGGAGTCGAGCAGGCGAGCAGGGCCCGGGTCGGTGCGCGACGGCGGGCATCCGCGTGGAGCAGCGGCTCGATATGGCTCGGGTCGAGGGGCGTCTTCAGGACTTCGTAGGCGCCGAGGCTCGTGGCGATCTCCTGCCAGTGCGGCAGCACGCGGGTCGCCACCAGCACCAGGCAGGGGGGCTCCGCACCCGCCCGGCGCGCGACGGCGACGGCTTCGGGGCCGCTGAGATCGTCGAGCTGCATTCCCACGAAGGCCAGGGTGGGACGGTGGCGGAGGAGGATGTCGCAGAGCGCCTGACCCGAGGTCGCCTCATCGATCACCGCGCTGGGATCGAATCGCAGGACGATCTCTCTCAGGGAGACGCGGCGGCCCGGATCGCAATCCGCGATTACGACACGTGCCGGCGCCCTCCCATCCTGAAGATCCATGACGCCCGCCCAACCCCATCCCGTTCGTTGCCCATATTGGCTGAAGATCGTGACGAAGCTCTTAAAGAGCGGGATTCTGCACTGGGCGAACCGGAAGACGCGCCTATAGACGATGATGAAGGCTCTCGAAGTCGAAGTTTTTAGCAATCTTGCTCAATGGCCAGCCCGCGGATGGGCCGCCGCGTAGGCACTCATGAGGCGGGCGGCGTCGACCTGCGTGTAGAGCTGCGTCGTGGAGAGCGAGGCGTGGCCCAGGAGTTCCTGGATCGCCCGGAGTTCGCCCTGGCGTGCCAGGAGATGGGTTGCGAAGGAATGCCGCAGGGCGTGCGGTGTGGCGCTCTCGGGCAGGCCCAGGGCGCCGCGGGCGCGCGCGACCGTGTACTGGATGATGCGCGGCGAGAGCGGGCCGCCCCGGGCACCGAGAAACAGCGGTCCCTCCGGCGGCAGCGGCAGGGGACAGGCGGCGACGTAGTCCGCCACGGCCTGCGCCACGACGGGCAGGATCGGCACCATGCGCTGCTTGCCGCCCTTGCCGAGCACGGTGACCTGATCGACCCCGGGCAGGGGTGCGTCACGGCGGGTCAGGCCCAAGGCCTCGGAGATGCGCAGCCCGGCGCCGTAGAGCAGCGCCAGCACGGCGGCGTCCCGGGCGAGGACCCAGGGCTCCCGCTCCTCGCCGGCGCGGATCGCGGTATCGGTCAGCGCCACCGCGGAGGAGACGGGCAGGGGACGGGGAAGCCGCCGCGGGACCTTGGGCGAGCGCACACCGCCCAGGGCCGAGACGGTGCCGAAGCCTTCCCGCTCGAGAAAGCGCGCGAAGGAGCGCAGTCCCGCCAGCATGCGCATCAGCGAGCGCCCGGAGACCTCGTCGGCCCGGCGCGCGGCCATGAAGCCGCGGATGTCCCGCACCTTGAGCCCGATCAGCATCGGGATCGTCGGCGTCCCCTGACGGGACGCGAGGTGGTGGAGGAACTGACGGAGGTCGCGCCCGTACGCCTCGACGGTGTTGGACGACATCCGCCGCTCCCGCGCCAGCGCCTCGATCCAGGCGAGGACGGCGTCGCGGAGGCGGGCGTCCCCCGGAAACAGCAGCCGGTCGCCCTGGGTCTCACGGGTGCTCGCATGCGTGCTCATGGCGACACTCGACCGGATCCTCCTTGCCGGGAGCTTAATGCCGGTCGCGGTCCGTCCCCGGGGCCGGGCTCGTCCCGCGCGGCGCGCCGTGCCAAGCTGACGCGATGACCCTCCTCGCCTACGCGGCCGCCGCCCTCGCCGAGATCGCCGGCTGCTTCGCGTTCTGGGCCTGGCTGCGGCTCGGGCGGTCGGCCTGGTGGGCGCTGCCGGGCCTCGCCTCGCTGGCGGCCTTCGCGGCCCTCCTGACCCTCGTGGACAGCCCCGCGGCGGGGCGCGCCTTCGCGGCCTACGGCGGCGTCTACGTCGCGGCCTCGGTCCTGTGGCTGTGGCTCGCGGAGGGTCAGCGGCCCGACCGGTGGGACCTCGCGGGCAGCGCGGTCTGCCTCGCCGGAACGGCGCTGATCCTCCTCGGTCGCCGGGGGTGAGTTCGACCCGGCACCGTGCCGGGCCGGCCACGGCCGACCGCTTCCGCGTTCGGAACCTTGGTGAAACCAAGCGTTCACGATACGTACGGCAGCCTCGGGCCGTTCACCGAGCCGTGGAGCCCCATGACCAGCGCCGTCCGCATTCTCGGGATCGACCCCGGACTCCGCCGCACCGGCTGGGGCCTGATCACCGCGCAGGGCACGAAGCTCACCTACGGCGATTGCGGGGTCGTGACCTCGGACGGGGAGCTTCCGCTGGCCCTGCGCCTGCGGGAGCTGTTCGAGGGGATCGGCCGCGTCGTCGAGGCCGTGCGGCCCGACGAGGTCGCCGTGGAGGAGACCTTCGTCAACAAGGACGCCCAGGCGACGCTCAAGCTGGGCCATGCGCGGGCGATGGCGCTGCTCGTGCCGGCCCTCGCCGGACTGCCGGTGTTCGAGTACGCCCCCAACCTCATCAAGAAGACCGTCGCGGGCTCCGGCCACGCCGAGAAGGTGCAGATCCAGGCGATGGTCCGCTTCCTTCTGCCGAAGGCCGAGTTCCGCGTCGCGGACGCCGCCGACGCGCTGGCCATCGCGATCACCCATGCCAGTCACCGGGACGCCCACGCCCTGCGGCAGGCGCATCTGCCGGGGGGCAAGCGCCGCTCGCTCACCGGTCAGGCGGCCGCGGGACAAGGGCTCGAGGGGAAGGGCTTCTCGGCCGCCGCGGCCGCGCGTATCGAGGCCGCGCTGGCGAAACAAGGCTGACGGGATCGGGAAGAACTTGGTGGGGGAAGTAGGACTCGAACCTACGAAGCTTACGCAGCGGATTTACAGTCCGCCCCCTTTGCCGCTCGGGACATTCCCCCAAGGCGGGCATCGCCCGCGGCGCCCTTATGGTGAGGGGTGGGCCGGGTGTCAACGCTTATGGTGGACCGATCCGCCTCGCCGGACGCGGCAATCGTGGAGAGCGGGGCGGTTTCGCTCGGCGTCGCCGCGATCCGGGCGGCCGCGCTCGCAGAGTCGACCCTCTTCCGGCCTCGCGGTGCCCGCGGCTCCGCCATTGGGACGAAAACGCGAACGTTCCGCGACTCCGGGGATTCACAAAGGAATCCGGATCGGCCACGGTGTGGCGATGTCGCCCTGCTTCGCCGGCCCTTGACCCGTCCCGCCCCGTCCCTGCGGTCGCACCAGCGCACGCTGATGGCCCTGGTCGCGGCCATGGCGAGCGGGGAGGCGGCCCATGTCCGGAAGATCCTGGCGGCGGTCACGCCGGGCGGGGGCAAGTCGCTGCTGCCGGTCATCGCCGCGCACCGGCTGATCGAGGCGGGGCTCGTCGAGCGCGTGGTCTGGGTGGTGCCGCGGGATTCCCTGCGGCTGCAGGCCGAGGAAGCCTTCGCCGACCCGCTGTGGCGCGCGGCCTTCGGGCACGCCCTCAGCGTCCGGGCCGCCGACAACGAGCGCGACCCGGCGCGGGGTCTGGCCGGCTACGTCACCACCTATCAGGCGGTCGCCGCCGCCCCGGCGCTCCACCTCGCGGAGGCGCGGGCGCACCGCACCCTGCTGGTGGTCGACGAGGTTCATCACCTGCCGGTCCCCGGTCGCCCGGGCGCCGACGAAGCCTCCGCGGAGGATGCCGAGGCGGGGGCGTGGTCCCGCGCGATGCTGCCCGTCATGGAGGCGGCGACCGTGCGCCTGTACCTGTCCGGGACGCTGGAGCGGGCGGACGGGCGGCGGATTCTCGGACTGCCCTACCAGCCCGCCGCGCCCGGCCGCGGACCGGAACTCGATCTCGACGCCCCCGGCCTCGCGGTCATCGGCTACTCGCGGGCGCAGGCGCTGGCCGAGCGGGCGGTGCTGCCGGTGACGTTCGGCGCCATCGACGGCGAGGCGAGTTGGCTGGAGGGCGGCCGGATCGCGGGCGACAGCCCGCGCGTCGGGCCGCACCGGCTCGGCGCGGGCTCGGTCCGGATCACCACCCGGCCCGCGCTGTTCACCGCCCTGCGGACCGGCTTCGCCCGCGACCTTCTGAGCGAGGCGTTCTTCGCCACCAAGCGCCTGCGCGCCCGGCGCCGGGCCGAGCGCGATCTCCCGCCCGGCGATCCCGCCCGGGGGCTCGGCAAGCTCCTCGTGGTGGCGCCCGATCAGGCGAGCGCGCGGGCCTATCTCGCGACCCTGCGGGACTGGATGCCGGCCGGGCAGGGCGCGCGCGATGTCCGTCTCGCGACCTCCGGCCAGGGCGACGCCCACGCGGCTCTGGCAGCGTTCCGGCTCACGCCGGAACCGGCCGTGCTGGTGACGGTGGCGATGGCGTACGAGGGGCTCGACGCCCCGGAGGTCGCGGTGGTCGCGGCCCTGACCCATATCCGCTCCCGGCCCTGGCTCGAGCAGATGCTCGCCCGGGCCACCCGGGTCGATCCCCATGCCGGCCCCTACGACGGGCAGCAGGCGCTGATCTTCCACCCCGACGACCCGCTCTTCGCGCGGTTCCGCCTCGAACTCGAGACCGAGCAGGGCAGCAGCGTCCGGCCGCCCCGCGAGCGGCCGGCGAGCGCCGTCGTGCCCGAGCGGACCCGCTGGCGCGACGACGAGCCGGGCGGGATCACGCCCCTGGAGAGCAACGCGATCGGGATGCGCTACGCCCTGCTGCGCCCGTGCCTCCCCGAACCGGTCGCCGCGGCGCCCGCGCCCGAACCGCCCTCCGTCACCGAGCGGACCCTGCGCCAGCGGCTCGCCGCCGCGGTGGCCGCCCAGGCGGTCGAGGACGAGACCTCGCTGCGCGTGCCCCGCGGCGGCAATCTCGCCCACCGCTACAACGCCGTTCTCAAGCGCGTGCTCGGCAAGGGCCGCGCGACCATGACCCTCCCGGAGCTGGAGGCGGCCCTGTCGTGGCTCGAGCGCAACCGCCTCTCCGACCATCTCGACCGCCTCGACGGCGATGCCCGCTACGCGTGGTCGGCCCGGCAGCGCCGCGGGCGCTGGCAGCCGGAGCGCGCCGCCGGCCGCTGAAACGCCCGGGAAGGAGACAGCCGTGACCGAGAGCCTCCCCGCCGCCTTCGCCGCGACACTCGCCGCGTCCGAGCCGCCGAGCGTCTGGGACGCCCCGCTCGCCGCGCTCTGGTGGCTCGCCCGGGACGCGTCCGGCCCGGCCTCCGCCGCCTGGGAGCGGGCGCACCGCCTCGTCCAGGACGCCGGCGGGTCCGACGCGGCCTGGGTCCACGCCCATCTCCACCGGGTCGAGGGCGACGACGGCAACGCGCGCTACTGGTACGCCCGCGCGGGCCGCCCGGTCCCGGACGGCACGCTCGCGGAGGAGCGGGCCGCGCTCGTCCTCGCCCTCTGGCCGAGGTCGTGATCGCTCCGGGCCGCGCCGCGCCGACCGTCCCGAGCCTGCCGAATCGCGGAACGCCAAGGCTCACAGCCAGTTGAATGGCCGCCCGACGCGGAGATCGGGCCTCGATTATCGGAGCGGATCCATGAGCCTCCTCGGCAGCATCGTCAGCAAGATCCTCCATCCGTTCGGTGGCGGCACCGCGGACGCCGCGCCCGCGCCCAACGCCGGCTCCGGCGGCTCGGCCGGCACGAGCACGCCCTCCACGTCGGCCCCCGGCTCGGCCGGCGGCAGCGAGCCCGTGGACGTCGCGGCGGTGCTCACCGGCCTCGCCGAGAAGAACCCGCAGACGCTCGACTGGCGGCACTCGATCGTCGACCTGATGAAGCTGCTGGGCCTCGATTCCGGCCTCGCCGCGCGCAAGCAGCTCGCCGACGAGCTCCACTACACCGGCGACAAGGACGATTCGGCCAGCATGAACATCTGGCTGCACAAGCAGGTCATGCAGAAGCTCGCCGAGAACGGCGGCAAGGTTCCGGACGATCTGAAGCACTAGGTCATCGAGTCCGGGATCGACGAGGCTCGCCGCGGACGGTCTCGACCGGCGCCGCGGCGAGATCGCTTCTTGACCACGTCGTGCGCCGGCGGTGCGCACCGGCGGCGACACTTGCGGAGAGGGCCTTGCGGCGCCTCCGTGTTTATCGATCACATGACCCGCGTCACGCAGCGCCGAATCAGGCGGCGCCGAGGAGCGAACGGTCATGGAGACCCCGACCGGGGACCACAGCGGCGCCTTCGAGGCGTCCCCTCTCGCCACGATCGCCGCGGCGGTCGCCCGCGGTGACGTCGCGCGCATCGCCGCGCTGGCGCCCGGCCTGGATCTCTCCGTCCGCGGCGGCCGGAACCTCACCCTGCTCGAATGGGCGATCTGGAACGCGCGGCCGCGCGCGCTGTCGGCCCTGCTCGACGCGGGGGCGGACCCGTCTGTGCCGGGGCTCGATCAGGAGACCGCGCTGCACATGGCGGCGATGGTCGAGGATCCGACCTACCTGGAGATCCTGCTGCGCCACGGCGCGCCGGTCGACCCGGTGAGCCCGCGCGGTCAGTGGACGCCGCTGTTCCGCGCCGTACAGAACCGGCGCGAGGCGCAGATCGCGCTGCTGCTGCGGGCCGGTGCGGACTTGAACCGGATCGACGCCACCGGCAACTCGCTGCTCCACGTGGCGGCACAGGTCGGCGCGGCCAATCCCTGGGTGCTGAGGCTGCTCGAGGCCGGGGTCGACCCGACCCTGCGCAACGCGCAGCAGAAGACCTTCCAGCCGTACTTCTTCACCACCCCCGAGCGCCTGCTCAACGCTTCCGGGCGCGAGACCCGCGCGGCGGTCCGCGCGTGGCTCGCCCGCAGCGGCATCCCGGCGGATCCGGAAGGCTGACGGCCCCCTCCGACGCCGATCCGCGTCAGCGCCCGGTGCGGACCCGGGTCCAGAGGCGGGTGACGAAGCGCTGGGTGCGGTCGTCCCAGGCGGTGTTGATGGACAGGCGCTGCATCGTCGCCTCGTCCGGGTAGATGCCGGGATTGCTCAGGATCTCGGGCTTCACGAACTTCTTCGCCGCGAGGTTGCCGCTGGCGTAGGAGACGAAGTTGGTGTTGGCCGCCGCCACCTCGGGCCGCATCATGTAGTCGATGAAGGCCAGCGCCTCGGCCGGGTGGGCGGCATCCTTCGGGATCGCGAAGGTGTCGAACCACATGAGCGCGCCTTCCTTCGGCACGACGTAGGCGATGTCGATCCCGTTCTTGGCCTCCTCGGCGCGGCGCTTGGCCTGCATGATGTCGCCCGAATAGCCGACGGCCAGGCAGATATCGCCGTTGGCCAGCGCCTGGATGTATTCCGACGAGTGGAACTTCCGCACGGCGCCGCGCACCTTGTAGAGGGCGTCGGTCACCAGGGTCATGTCGTCCCAGCGCTTGGAATCCGCCTTGGCGCCGAAGGCCGGGAGCATGCTGGGGATCAGGTCCTCGGGGCTGTCGAGCACCATGATCCCGCACTCCTTCAGCTTGTTGGCCGAAGCGGGATTGAGGACGACGGACCACGAATTGACCGCCGCGCCGGCGCCCAGGCGCTCGCGCACCGCGGCGACGTTGTAGCCGATGCCGGTCGTGCCCCACATGTAGTCGACCGCGTAGGTGTTGCCGGGATCGTAGGCCGCCAGCCGGCTGGTCACCTCGGGCCAGAGATTGCCGAGGTTCTTCAGCTTGGACTTGTCGAGGGGCAGGAACGCGCCGGCCCGGATCAGCCGCTGCAGGTACGGTCCCGACGGCACGACGATGTCGTAGCCCGACCGGCCCGCGAGCAGCTTGGTCTCCAGGATCTCGTTGTTGTCGTAGGTGTCGTAGACGACCTTGATCCCGGTCTCGCGGGTGAAGGCCTCGAGCACCTGCGGGTCGATATAGTCCGACCAGTTGTAGATGTTGACGACCCGCTCCTCGGCGGCCGGTGCCGGCCGCACGAGGGGCAGGACCGCCAGGAGCCCTCCCGCGAGGACGGCCGCGGCCGCCGCCAGGACGGTCCGGCGCGGGCCGATCACCGGCTCCTCGCGGCCACGATCACGATCTCGACCAGGTACTCCGGCGCGGCGAGCTTGGCCTCGACGGTGGCGCGGGCCGGCGCGTTCTCCGGAGACACCCAGGCGTCCCAGGCGGCGTTCATCTCCGCGAACGTCGCGATGTCGGCGAGGTAGATGGTGGCCGAGAGGATCCGCGCCTTGTCGCTGCCGGCCGCGGCGAGTAGCCGGTCGATCTCCGACAGGATCTGCTGGGTCTGGATCGTGACCCCGGTGCCGACCGTGTCGGACGCGACCTGCCCGGCGAGGTAGACCATGTCGCCGAAGGTGACGGCCTGCGACATCCGCTTGCCCGGCTCGATCCGCTGAATGTCCATACCCGTCTCCACATCCTCGAGAACCGGCGTATCTGCCGCCGCACCGGCCCGGCCGTAAAGGGCCGCGCGCGCACGCGCCGCGGGAACCCGAGGAAAATCGTCATCGGCGGTCGGGGTGCGGGCAACCGTCGCGGGCCTCGAAGCGTTCTGCCGCCATCGACAATCACGCCTTGGGGTCAGTCATGGGTATTCTCTGGACCATCATCATCGGGTTTCTCGCCGGCGTCATCGCCAAGTTCCTCATGCCGGGCCCGAACGAGCCCGCCGGCTTCATCCTGACCACGATCCTCGGCATCGTCGGCGCCTTCGTGGCGACCTTCCTGGGCCAGGCGATCGGCTGGTACGGGCCGAACCAGGGCGCAGGCTTCATCGGCGCCATCGTGGGGGCCGTGGTCGTGCTGTTCATCTACGGCCTGATCGCCGGCCGCCGCACCACCACCTACTGATCCGTCCGGCAGGTCCGGATACGACGAGGGGCGCCCCGCGGGGCGCCCCTTTTTTTGACCGACGCATTCCGGTGGCGAGTCTCAACACAGCGCTCTCCGTCATAACGAGCGCAGCGACGTGACCCAGGGCGGCGCGGCGACGTCGAACGTCGCGCTGCATGGATTGCATCACTGCGCTCGCAAAGACGGAGGCGCCGAAGCCCTCCGAGGGTTGAGGCTCAGAGATGCTCGGACGCGGCCTTCACGGCGCAGTGGCCGGTCGCGCCCCGGACCGCCAGCCCGACGCCGACCACGAGGGCCAGCAGGCTCAGGAGCTTGTTGGGACGGGGCTGCGCGGCGGCCGCGGCGATGCCGAGGCCCAGCGCCACCGAGACGGCGCGCTCCGTCGTCGACAGGTTCGGCTGCCCGCTGAAGATGTCGTGCATCATGTCGTTGGCCATGAGGGTCTCCGATTGGGAAGTCGCGGGGGAACGCGGCATCTGGCGCCCCGTTCCCGGCCGACGACCGGTGTGACCCGACCTCGACGGGGCAACAAAAAGGGCGCGGCCCCGGAGGACCGCGCCCGTCTAAGACATCCCCGCCGACCGAGGCCGGCGCGGGCGTCCCGCGTGCTTACTCGCCGGCCTCGCGGCGGCGCTCGCCACGGTGGCGGCCGCCCTCGCGGGGCTCGCGCGGCTCGTCGCCGCGCTCGGCCCGGTCGGCGTCGCGCTGAGCCTTCACCTTCTCGGTGATGTCCTCGCCGGTCTGCTGGTCGACGACCTTCATGGACAGGCGGATCTTGCCGCGGTCGTCCTGACCGAGGAACTTCACCTTGACCTTGTCGCCTTCCTTGACGACGTCCGTCACCTTGGCGACCCGGTTCGCGGCGAGCTCCGAGATGTGGACGAGGCCGTCCTTGGCGCCGAAGAAGTTCACGAAGGCGCCGAACTCCATGCACTTCACGATCGTGCCGTCGTAGATCACGCCGACCTCCGGCTCCGCCACGATCGAGCGGATCCAGTTGTAGGCCGCCTTGATCGCCTTGCCGTCGGCCGAGGCGATCTTCACGACGCCCGTGTCCTCGATGTTGATCTTGGCGCCGGTCTTCTCGACGATCTCGCGGATCACCTTGCCGCCGGTGCCGATCACGTCGCGGATCTTGTCCGTCGGGATCTGCATCGTCTCGATGCGCGGCGCGTACTCGCCGAGTTCCGGACGGGCCGCCGTCAGCGCCTTGGCCATCTCGGCCAGGATGTGGGCGCGGCCGTCCTTCGCCTGGGCGAGGGCGATCTTCATGATCTCCTCGGTGATGCCGGCGATCTTGATGTCCATCTGGAGCGAGGTCACGCCCTCGTCCGTGCCGGCCACCTTGAAGTCCATGTCGCCGAGGTGGTCCTCGTCGCCGAGGATGTCGGACAGGACCGCGAAGCGCTCACCCTCCAGGATGAGGCCCATGGCGATGCCCGCCACCGGACGGCGCAGCGGCACGCCGGCATCCATCAGCGACAGCGAGCCGCCGCAGACCGAGGCCATCGAGGACGAGCCGTTGGACTCGGTGATCTCCGACACGACGCGGATCGTGTAGGGGAACTCGTGGGCCGGCGGCAGGACCGGGCGGATCGCCCGCCAGGCGAGCTTGCCGTGGCCGATCTCGCGGCGGCCCGGCGAGCCCATCCGGCCGGTCTCACCGACGCTGTAGGGAGGGAAGTTGTAGTGGAGCAGGAAGCGCTCCTTGTAGGTGCCTTCCAGCGCGTCGATGAACTGCTCGTCCTCGCCGGTGCCCAGCGTCGCCACGACCAGCGCCTGGGTCTCGCCGCGGGTGAACAGGGCCGAGCCGTGAGCGCGGGGCAGCACGCCGACCTCGGAGAGGATCGAGCGGACCGTCTTCACGTCGCGGCCGTCGATGCGGGCGCCGCTGTCGAGGATGTTCCAGCGGACCACCTTCGACTGGGCCTCCTTGAAGGCGGCCTTGACCTTCTCGGCCGGGAACTTCTCGGCGCCCTCGGGACAGAGGGCGGCCATCACCTTCGCCTTCACGGCGTCGACGGCGGCGTAGCGCTCCTGCTTGACGGTCTTGGTGTAGGCGGCGCGGAGTTCCGCCTCGCAGACCTCCAGCACGGCCTTCTCGACGTCGGCGTTCTCGGGGGCCTTGAAGTCGCGCGGCTCCTTGGCGGCCTTCTCGGCGAGACGGATGATCGCCTCGATCACCGGCTGGAAGTGCTTGTGGCCGAACATCACGGCGCCGAGCATCACCTCCTCGGAGAGCTCCTTGGCCTCCGACTCGACCATCAGCACCGCGTCCTGCGTGCCGGCGACGACGAGGTCGAGGCTCGACTCTTCCTTGGTCTCGGTGACCAGCGGGTTCAGCCGGTAGCCGCCGTTGATGTAGCCGACGCGGGCGCCGCCGATCGGGCCCATGAACGGCACGCCCGAGATGGTCAGGGCCGCGGAGGCCGCGACCATCGCGACGATGTCGGGATCGTTCTCGAGATCGTGGGTCAGGACGGTGACGACGACCTGCGTGTCGTTGCGCCAGCCGTCGATGAAGAGCGGGCGGATCGGGCGGTCGATGAGGCGGGAGACCAAGGTCTCCTTCTCGGAGGGACGGCCCTCGCGCTTGAAGTAGCCGCCCGGGATGCGGCCGGCGGCGTAGGCGCGCTCCTGGTAGTTCACGGTGAGCGGCATGAAGTCGATGCCGGGCTTCGGCTCCTTGGCGGCGACCACGGTCGCGAGCACCGAGGTCTCACCGTAGGTAGCGATGACGGCGCCGTCGGCCTGGCGCGCGACCTTGCCGGTCTCCAGGACGAGCTTGCGGTCGCCCCACATCAGCTCTTCGCGTTGAACGTCGAACATTCTCAATCTCTTCCTTGCCTGCGGCGGGCCCAAGCCCGGCGCCGCCCGGGGGCAAGACGGCGAGACACTGCGCCCGAGAACGCTCGGCGAAGTGTCTCGCGATCCTGCCCCGACGCTGGCGCCTCGAAGCGGCCCGTTTGTCGGGAGGCCGGACCCATTCCGGCAGCCCGCGATGGTGAAACGCGGCCCCGGGCCGGGCCCGGAACCGCGCGAGACGTGCCTTAGCGGCGGATGCCGAGACGCTCGATGAGGGCGCGGTAGCGGGCCTCGTCCTTGCGCTTGACGTAGTCGAGCAGCGAGCGGCGCTGCGAGACCAGCTTCAGGAGGCCGCGGCGGGAATGGTTGTCCTTGCCGTGGGTCTTGAAGTGGCCGGTGAGGTTGGTGATCCGCTCGGTGAGGATCGCCACCTGGACCTCGGGGGACCCGGTGTCCTTGGCGTCCTTGCGGTGTTCCTTGATGAGCGCGGTCTTGCGCTCTGCCGTGATCGACATCGCGTGCCTTTCGGGTTGTGCTGGTCGGATGCGGCGCCCCAAACGGGCGCGCGCGGGCTCGGCGTTCGGCCGGTGCCGGGATGTCGTCCAGCACGGTCACAGCGCCAAGCGGCTCAAGCCCCGCCCGGCAACCCGGGTCGAGGCCGCGCGATCCATACACGAAACCGACGGTTATGCCAGTCCCGAGCCGGGCGGGCCGCAGCGGTGGCGCGTCGCGGCTGTCCGGGCCCGTCCAAAGAACGGTTAACGCCGCCGTGCTACCCGGAACCGCTCACGCGACGCGGCCCGGCGATGAACGGCACCTTCTCGGATGCGTGCGGCGTCGCCGTCGCGACGCTGCTCGGTATCCCCCTCGTTCTCGTGCCGGGCTATGCCCTGGGCGGCCTGACCGGCATCCTCGGGTTCCGCTCGCTCGCGCCCGGCGACCGCCTCCTGTGCGGGGCGCTCCTCGGGATCGGGCTGCTGCCGGCCCTCGACAGCCTGCTGATCCAGGCGGGCGGCGTCCCGGTCGCGGCCCTCGCGACCGGCGCCCTCGGGCTCGCCGCGCTGCGGCCGGTCGCGCGGAGCCTGCGCGCGTCCCTCGACCGGGCGGCGCTCGCCCTCGCGCTGCTCTGGCTCGGCGTCGTGGCCTACGCGCTGATCGACGTCGATACCGGCACCGCCCTCTACCGGCCCGTGACGATCATCGACCTCGTCAAGCACGCCGCCCTGACCCGCGCGATCGTGGAGCACGGATTGCCACCGGTGGACCCGTTCTTCGCCCGGCCCGAGCGGGCGGGCTACTATTACGGCTTCTACACGCTCACCGCCCTGGTCGACTGGGCGGGCGGACGGCTGGTCGACGGGCGGACCGCCTTCGCGGGCCTCGCCTTCTGGACCGGCCTCGCGCTCCTCGGCCTGATCGACCGTCTGCTCGCGGCGACCGGACTCGTCGCGGACGCCGCGCCCCGGCTCGTGCGCCGCGCGGTGCTGCTGCTGCTGCCGGCCGGAAGCCTCGACATCCTGCTGGTCCTCGCCGACCGGACGACGTCCGGGACCTGGCTGCCGGTCCCGGAGTGGCTGAACGAGCAGGTCCTCAACTGGCCGGCCTCGCTGGTCTGGGTGCCGCACCACGTCGCCGGCGCCCTGGCCGGGTGGCTCGGACTCCTGGCCCTGGCGGAGGTCGCGGACCGGACGCGCCCGGACAGGCGCGCGGAGGCGGCGGCGATCGGCGTCGCGGCACTGGCTTTCGCGGCCTGCGCGGGCCTGTCCGTCTGGGTCTGCCTCGGCACGGCGAGTGCGGCCGGTGCCTGGATGGTGCTGCTCGGCCTGGAGCGCCGCTGGCGCGCCGCGGCCCGGCTGGCGGTTGCCGGCCTGCTCAGCCCCGCACTGGCCGCCCCCTACCTGCTGAGCGTCCTGGCCAACCGGACCGACGGCGGCGCGCCGATCCGGTTCTCGATCCGGCGATTCGGGCCGCTCGACGGCCTCGTCGACGCGCCGGCCCTGAGCGCGCTCCGCCTGATCCTTCTGCCCCTGAACTACTACACGGCCCTGGGAGTCTGCGCCGCCGGTGCGCTGCTGTTCTGGCGCCTCGTGCCGCGCCGGGAGGCACACGGGCGCGAGGCCGGGCGCCTGCTCACGCTCTGCGCCGCGGCGAGCCTGCTCCTCGGCGGTTTCCTGCGCTCGGCGATCCTCAACAACGACCTCGGCGCGCGCGTGGTCCTGCTCGCGCAGGTCGCGACCCTGGTCTGGACCGTGGTGGCCCTGACCCGCCTGAGCGAGGCGCGGCGGCTCCGGATCCCCGGTCTCCTCGCCGCGCTGCTGATCCTCGGCTACGCGACGACCCTCTACGGCTTCGTCGGGATGCGCGCCTATCCCGCCTCGGACCGGCCCGCCTTCGCCCGCCTCGCCGGCCGTCCCGATATCGACCGGGCGCTGCGCGCGGCCTACGCCTGGGCGGGCACGCACCTACCCCGGGACCTGGTGCTGCAGCAGTCGCCGGTGCCGCACCGGGTGTTCGATTTCGGGCTCTACGGCCTCCAGCCGACGGGGGTGGCCGACGCGGAGGCGCGCCTGTTCGGCGCCCCGCCGGACGCCGTGGCGTCGCGGCTCGCCGACGTCGCGCCGGTCTTCCGCGACCGCCTGGACGGCGCCGAGGTGCGGCGGCGCGCCGAAGCGGCCGGGATCGGCGCCCTGGTCGTCACCGCGCAGGACGCCCCCTGGAGCAGCCCCGATTCCTGGGTCTGGCGCAGCCCCGCGGTCTACGCCGATCCGCTCGTCCGGATCCTGCGGGTCCAGGATCTCCGTGGAGGATCTCCGTGACTGAACCCAGTCTCGCGGCACCCACCCACCCGCGCGCCGGGCAGGCCCTGCGCTGGCTCTGCGCCCAGGCGCTGCTGCAGGCCGGCGCCGTCGTCGTCGGCTTCGCCTGCTTCGTGCTGCTGTTCCAGACGGATCTGTGGTCCGGCGTGACGATCCTGTTCTACCGCGGACTGGTCCTGCTCGCGGTCGCCTTCCTGCTGACCCTGGCGGTCACGATGGCGCTGGCCGGACTCGGCCGGGCCTGGGGATTGCGCCGACGGGACGCCCTAGGCGCCTGCGTCCTGTCGCTGTCCCTGAACCTCAGCGCCTTCGTGATCCTGCCGGTGACGGTCGACCGGTCGATCAGCGTGTTCCTGCTCGGCCAGATGGCTGCCCATCCCGGGGAGCGCTTCACGCCTGAGCGCGCGCGGGCGGTGTTCGAGCGGGTCTACCTCGGCGAGTTCCGGCAGATGGAGCGGCGCTTGGCCGAGCAGCAGGCCTCCGGCAACGTCGCGCGAGCGGGTGACGGCTACGTCATCACCCCGCAGGGCAGCGCCTTCATCCGCTTCTGCGGCCTCGTCGCCCGGGCGTTCCGGACCGACACCCGGATGATCGCCGCCGCACCGTCCCCGCCCGGCGGGGGCGACCCGGAAGCGCGCGGCGGGGCCCCTGACCCCGATCCCGTGGGCGCGGTGCGGCGGTAGGCTGTATCGACTCGGGATGAGGACGGTGCGGCGCCGGTCCGGGCGGTTCCGCGGAGGCCGCCGTCCGGGCATGAAAAGTGCCGGGTGACGATCCGGGCGAGGGAGAACGGACGCGATGGCGGAGTCCGCGGTGACCACGGGTGAACGGGCGGGCGCGGGGCGCGGACTCGCCCGGAGCCTCACCGCGCCGGGCCTCGTCGCCATCGGCCTCGGCGCCACGATCGGCGCCGGCATCTTCGTGCTCACCGGGACGGCGGCGGCGCAGTACGCGGGCCCGGCGCTCAGCCTCTCCTTCGTGATCGGCGGCATCGCCTGCGGCCTCGTCGGCCTGTGCTACGCCGAGCTGGCCGCCATGATCCCCGAGCCGGGATCGACCTACACCTACACCCGCGCGAGCCTCGGGCGGCTTCCCGCCTGGATCATCGGCTGGGACCTCGTCCTCGAGTTCGCCGTGGCGGCGGCGACCGTGGCGGTGGGCTGGTCGGGCTACGCGCAGTCCCTCGCGGCGGAGTTCGGCCTGCATCTGCCGCCGGCCCTGGCCGGGGCGCCCGGCGCCGGCGGCCTCGTCAACCTCCCGGCGGCCGGGATCGTGCTGCTGCTCAGCGCCCTGCTGATGCGCGCCACCGCGGAGGCGTCCCTGGTCAACGGCCTGCTGGTCGCCTGCAAGGTCGCGATCATCCTGGCTTTCGTGGGTGTCGGCGTGGCCCATCTGCGTCCCGAACTCTGGCACCCGTTCGTGCCGGAGAATGCCGGGACCTTCGGCGCCTACGGCTGGAGCGGCGTGTTCCGCGGCGCCGCGGTGGTGTTCTTCGCCTTCGTGGGCTTCGAGACCGTGGCGACGGCCGCGGGCGAGTGCCGGGCGCCGCAGCGCGACGCGCCGGTCGGCCTGATCGGGTCGCTGCTGATCACCACGATCCTGTACGTGGCCATGGCGGCCGTCCTCACGGGACTCGTGCCCTATCGCGACCTGGACGTCGCCGACCCGGTCGCCAAGGCGGTCGACGTGATCGGCCTGACGGGCTTCGCCACGATCATCAAGGCCGGCGCCCTGATCGGCCTGACCACCTCGGCGCTGACTGCCCTCTACGGGCAGAGCCGGATCTTCTTCGCCATCGCCCGCGACGGGCTCCTCCCGGGGATCTTCTGCCGGGTCCATCCGGTGACGCGGGTGCCCGTGGCGAGCCAGCTGGTGATCGGCCTGTTCACGGCGGCCGTGGCGGGGCTCGTGCCCATCGACGTCCTGGGCGAGATCGTCAGTATCGGCACGCTCCTGGCCTTCTGCCTCGTCTGCGCGACGGTGCTGATCCTGCGCCGGACCGATCCGGACCGGGCGCGCCCGTTCCGCGTGCCGGCGGTGCCCCTCATCGCCGGACTGGGGATCCTGTCCTGCGTCACGCTGATGGCGTCGCTCCCGGCCGACACCTGGATCCGCCTCGCGGTCTGGCTGGCGATCGGCCTCGCGATCTACGCCGGCTACGGCCGGCGGCACGGCCGGCTCAGCTGATCAGGTTGATGGTGGCCTGCGCGAGCGTCTTGATCGAGGCCGAGGCGCTCAGGCTCAATTCGTAGTTCCGGACCACCCGCTGGAGGTCGGCCGATTCGACCGCGACGTTGACGTTCGGCAGACGGACATAGCCGGTCGGGTCGGCCCCGGGATTGGTCGGGTCGTAGCGGGTGCGGAAGCCGGTGGTGTCGCGGACGATCCGGCCGACCGGGTCGCGGGGGCTGTCGGCCGCCACCGGGGCGAACACCGCGATCTTGCGGGCGTAGGGGGCACCGCCCGGGGTGGTCGGGACCGAATCGGCGTTGGCGAGGTTCTCGGAGATCGCGCGGATCCGCCCGCTCTGCACCTGCCGGCCGGCGGCCAGGGCGCCGGCGGCCGAGTTGAGGGCGCTGGTATCCGGCATGCGCGGGCCCTATCGACGGCGAGGATCTGACCGAATCCTTGCCGAACAGCCTTAACCGGGGGTTAAGACGCCCGCGCGGAGAGGCTCAGCGCGTCCCGAAGATCCTGCCCGTCGGTCAGGCGAAGGCCGCGGCGGCGCAGCGCGGCCAGCATCGCGCGGTCGGGGAACGGGCAGTAGGGCAGAACGGGCTCGGACCGCCCCTCCGGCAGGGTTCCGCTCCGGGTGACGTCCTCGAGCAACCGGTCGAGCATCCCGCGCCCGTGGGCGTGGAGCGCCACCGAGGCCCGGGTCGCGGTGGTACCCTCGGGCAGCGCCAGCGCCTCCTGGGCGAGGATCGCGCCGGTGTCGATCGCGGCCACCAGCCGGTGCAGGGTCATGCCGAACTGCCCGGGCCCGTCGGCCAGCGCGTGGATCGTCGGCACCGGGCCCCGGTGGCGGGGCAGCAGGCCGGGATGCCCGTTGATCCCGCCGAGCCGCGCCAGCCCGATGGTCTCGGGCTTCAGGATCTGGTCGAAATGGTAGGTGAGGATCAGGTCCGGCGCCGCGTCCCGGAGGGCCCGCGCGACGTCGGGACCGTTGACGTCGTCGACCGTCAGGGTCGGGACGCCGAGGCGGCGGCACAGGGTCCTGAGCGGCGTCGCCTCCGGCGCGTCGCCGCTTCCCGACGCCGCCTGGGTCAGGGGCGCCAGGGGCCGCAGCAGGTCCGGCAGGCCGAAATTGACCGCGAGGTAGGGCAGGATCCCGGGGCCCGAGCGCGCGAGGTGCCGCCGGATCTGCCCCGTGAGGCCGCCGCTCGACGGCCGCTCGGCGTTGGAGAGCCCGACCAGCGCGATGTCGGCCCGGAGATCGGCGACGAGCCGGCGCACCGCGCGGGCGTTCGGCAACGCCTCCAGAACGAACAGCGCGATCCGGGGTCGCGCCATCAGCGCCGCTTCCGGCGCTGGAAACGGAAGGCGTAGAGGCCGGCCTTGCGGACGTTCTCGGGCAGGAGCAGCACGGTGCGGGCGAGCGCCGTGAGGATGAACGGGAACGCGATCACGTCGCGGTTGGCCGCGATGCCCTTGGCGATCCGCACGGCCGCCTCCTCGGCGCTGATCTCGAGCGGCCGCCAACCCTTGAGCTCGCCGCCCATCGGCGTCTTCACGTAGCCCGGGGTGACGACGTTGACCTTCACGCCGCGGGACGCGACCTTCTGGCGCAGGGCGAGACCGTGGGCGACGAGCGCGGCCTTGGCACCGCTATAGGCCGGCGCGTCCTGGAGCGGCGCGTAGGCCGCGAGCGACGACAGCAGCACGATCTGGCCGCGCCCGCGCTGGAGCATCAGCGTCAGGGCGGGCAAGATCACGTTGAGCGTGCCGGTGTAATTGATGTCGGCGGTCTCGAAGGCCACGTCCTCGGCCTCCACCTGCCCTTCCTGGTTGCCGCCGTTCACCGCCGCGTTGGCGATGACGAGGTCGAGGGGGGCCTCGGCATCCGACCGGTGGACCAGCGCCACGGTGGCGGCCCGGTCGCGGGTGTCGAGGCGGGCGGTCTCGACGGCGGCGCCGCTGGCGCGGCAGTCCCGGGCGACCGCCTCCAGCCGCTCGGCGTTGCGGCCGACGAGGATGAGGCTCGCGCCGGTTTGCGCGTAGTGGCGCGCCAGCGCGGCGCCGATGCCGCTCGACGCGCCGGTGATCAGAATGCGGGGCATGGGGCGGGTTACGCCGCCGCGCGGGGAAAGATCAAGGCCGGGAAAGGCTCACCGGCGGTTAAACGCGCTTCAAAGGCCGCCGAATGGCGACGGCCCGGGAGCCGGGCGAGCCCGGTCAGTAGACCGGCGCGAGCTCGCCGTCGCGCTCGGCCGCCTCACTCACCGCCCGCGCCGCCGCCAGCATCGCGTCGGGGAGGGCGGCCTCCATCCGCGGTACCGAGCCGGCCACCGCGCGGTCGATCGCCTCCTTGGAGAAGAAGCCGCCGTTGACCTGGGTCCGGTGCAGGACCACGCGGCGGAAATCCGCCATCAGGTCCGTCTCCGGCGGCGTCGGATTCTTCCAGAAGCTGTCGAGGTCGCCCTGATGGGTCAGGCCGGCCATGTTGTAGATCGCGGTGCCGACCGCGTGGGTCGGGCAGCCCATCTCCAGGGACAGCATCCCCACCGTCGAGTTGACGATGACCACGCCGCGGGCGCTCTTGATCAGGGCCGGCAGGTCGCCGCCGTCGATGAAGTCGAGCCGGTCGCTGACGCCGTGGCGGCGGGCCGAGGCGCGGGCGAACTTGCGCCAGTTGATCAGGCCGCTGTCGAGCGGGTGCAGCTTCACCAGCAGCCGGGTCGGCGCCGACGAGCCGTCCGCGAAGGACTTGATCACCCGGTCCATGAAGCCCTCGACGCCGAGGAACGGCGAGTGGACCCGGATCTGGTAGTCGCTGTCGAGCTGCAGCGGCAGCAGGAAGTAGTCGCAGCCGACCGCGCGGTAGATCTCGTCGCAGCGCGCCGCCTCGCGGCGGGTATGCGCGCGGCGGGCGAACTTCTTGATCCAGCCCGCATACTCGGCCGCGATATGGGTCGGCCGGTGGCTGCGGAAATGGGGGAAGAGGTAGGGGAACAGGACGTTGGCGAGGTTGTAGCCGACGTCCCAGACGCTGCGCCGGGCCATGTCGCCCGTGGAGGGCATCGCCCGGCCGGGTTGCGGCAGGCGCCGCGCCAGTGCGCGGATCTCGGCGGCCGTCCGGGGGAGGGACGAGAAGCCGTTCACGCCGCCCAGCTCGCAGGTGATCCAGTTCGGGCGGATATAGCCCTCCTCGAACACGTGCACCCGCAGGCCGCGATACTCGGCGATCATGCGGGCCGCCTTGTGGAAAGGCCGGCAATCGCCGAACAGCACGATGTCGGTCACGCCCTCGCGGTCGAGATAGGCGTCGAGATACTCGCCCCAGGTCTCGCGGCGACCGCGGTAATTCTCGGCCTCGCCGCTCCAGAACAGCCAGTCGCCGGGGCAGAGATTGATGCGCCGGACAGAGTGTCCCCGCGCGCGCAGCGCCTGTCCGAGATCGGAGAAGAACGGCGTCGCGATGCCCTGCAGGAAGAGGAAGGTCGCGGGGCGGTCGCGGAGGGCGTCGGGGGCGGGCTGTTGCATTCCGCGGCGCTTCTGTCCTTGACCCTGGGCCGGATGAACCGAACCGGCGAGAGACTCTTGAGGTGGCACGGTGCCCGGCGAGCCCGCAATCCGAAGCCATGCCGCGGCATGGCGTTTCCGCGCCGGCGTGGCCCGTCTGCAACGGTCCCGCGTCTGCGGCCTAGCCTCCGGAATAGGCGGGCAATCGCGGCGACGATATGTCCAAATCCTTTCCAGGACGTGGCGACGGCGACGCGCGCTCAGGTTGTCCCCGCGTTGCATCACCATCCCATGCCGGCGAAAATGCGCTACAGGCCTGTTCCGCACCTCACCCGACCGGAGCCGGACGCACCGACCATGCCCGCAGACCCGACCCCGTCGCTCTACGCGACCGGCCGCACGATCCGCCGCCTGCGGGCGGAGATCGAGGCCGCGACGGGCCTCGCCTTCGGTCCGGCGCGCCCCGGCGCCGTCGGCGCGACCTGGGGCGCGGGGAGCCTCGCCGGGCGCCTGCTGGCGCTGACGGGGCGGCGCCGGCTCGTGGTCGCGCCCGGGCCGCTCCTGAGCCCCTACGACTCGCCGGAGTCCGGCTTCGCATCCCTGCGGATCACCCTCGACGGGGCGCCTCTCGGCGGGGAGGGCGGCGTCCATTACCTCGACCCCTGGACCGGGGCGCCGATCGACCGCGCGACCTGCGCCGAGCGGGTGGCGTGGCTCGCCACGCGCTTCGCCGAGAACGACCGGCGGGTGGTCTATGTCGGGATGTCGCGCTGGAAGCGGCCCGCCCTCGACGTCCTGGGCGCGGGCCCCGCCGGACGGCCGATCCACACCATGACCACCGAGGCCGCGATCGCCGCGGGACAGCGCCACGGCGGCCGCCTCCTCGCCTGGGCGACGCGGGCGCCCGGTCAGCTCGAGGAAGCCTGCGCGCGGGCCGGCCTGCCGCTGGCCCGCGTGGAGGACGGGTTCCTGCGCTCCGTGGGGCTCGGCGCCAGCCTGCAGCCCGGCGCCTCCATCGTGGTGGACGACCTCGGCATCTACTACGACCCGCGCCGGGAGAGCCGCCTGCAGCGGCTGCTCGCCGAGGCCGACTTCACCCCGGACCTCGTCGCCCGGGCGCGGCGCCTGCGCGAGGAGGTCGTGGCGCGCCGGCTCAGCAAGTACAATGTCGGCCTCGACGCCGCCGCGCTCGACTGGCCGGCCGGCCGGCGGATCGTCCTCGTACCCGGCCAGGTGGAGGACGACGCCTCGGTGCGCCACGGCTCGCCGCTGGTCCGCTCGAACCGGGCGCTGCTGGAGGCGGCGCGGCGGCGCAACCCGGACGCGTTCCTGCTCTACAAGCCGCACCCCGACGTGGAGGCCGGCTTCCGGCCCGGCCTCATCCCGGAGGCGGAGGCCCTGACCCTGGCCGACCGGATCGTGGGCGGCATCAGCATCGTCGACCTCCTCGACCGGGTGCACCACGTCGAGACCATGACGTCCCTCGCCGGGTTCGAGGCCCTGATCCGCGGCCTCACCGTGGCGACCCACGGCCGGCCGTTCTACTCCGGCTGGGGCCTGTCGGAGGATCTCGCGCCGGGCGCCGACCGCGGCCGCCGGCTGAGCCTCGATGAGCTGGTGGCCGGCGCCATGATCCTCTACGCGCGCTACCTCGACCCGGTGGCGATGAAGCCGTGCACGCCGGAACAGCTCCTCGACCGCCTCAGCGCGGCCCGGGCGGCGGCGCCGCGCAACGCCCTCTCCCTCGGCCGGACGGCCCACCTCGTGATGCGTGCCCGCTACGGCCTCCTCAATCCCGTCGTGCGGGCCCTGCGCAGCCGGCGCGGCGTCGGCCGCGAGGCCGGCGGCGGACCGCGCTAGGGCGCGGCGCGCGGCGCGAATCCGGTTCCGCGAGACCCTGATGTGACACCAAAGCGATAGCGCGCGCTGCTAGAGTCCGCCCGCAACCGCCCGCCCCGGGACCGTTTCCGATCATTCCGGATCAGGAACGGCTCGCAAGCCCTTGCTCCCGCGCGCTGTTTCCTGCCGGACCGGATGCCGGCGGCGAGCAGGCCCGCCCCACGCCGAGTGCCCGTGTCTTGACGACGTTCCTCATCGCCACCGGTCTCGCGCTCGCCGTGTGCCTCGCCCTGGAGGTGTTCGCGGGCGACTCGATCACCCGGGCGAGCCTCGCGCCCCGGGATCTCGGCCTGCGGCTGCTCGGCTACCTGCTGATCCTGCTGTTCTGGTTCGAGTTCTCCTGGCGGCCCTGGCTCGCGGGGCTGACCTGCGTGATCACCGTGGCGATCCTGATCGTCGTCAGCCGCGCGAAGCGCTCGGTGATCGGCGAGCCGCTGCTGTTCAGCGATTTCGCCCTGCTGCCGCAAGTGCCGCGGCACCCGCAGCTCTACTACATCCCGCCCCTGTGGGACCCGCGCATCTCCGTGCCGGTCCTGCTCACCGCGGCGTTCACCGCCCTTTGGTACTGGATCGAGCCGAGCGTGCTGCCCGCCGCGACCGTGCCGCGGGTGCTGGCGATGCTCGGCCTCCCGCTCGCGCTCTGGCTGCTGGTCAAGGCCGCCCCGCGACCGCCGCTCGCCCGGCTGATCGCCCGCTGGTTCCCCGAGCCCGACCTGGAGGCCGACGTGACCCGGGTCGGCCTCCCGGCGAGCCTCCTCGGCTACACCGCCCGCGCGATGGCGGGCGGCGTGCCGGTGCCCGCGGCGCCGGCGCTGCCGGAGGGCCCGGGCGACGATGTCGTCGTGGTGATCCAGCTCGAATCCTTCGTCGATCCGGAGCGGCTCGGCGGCGCGAAACTGCCGGCGATGGACCTGTTCCGAACCCGGGCCGCGCAGTACGGGCGCCTGCGGGTTCCGGCGCACGGCGCCTACACGATGCGCAGCGAGCACGCGGTGCTCACAGGCCGTCCGTCCGAGAGCCTCGGCTTCGGCCGCTACGACCCCTACACATCCCGCAGCGGCGACGAGCCGACGAGCCTCGCCCGGCTCGCCGGGAGTCGGGGCTACGGGACCCTGTTCCTGCACCCGTTCCACCGCGACTTCTTCCGCCGGGCGCGGGTGATGGAGGCCTTCGGCTTCGCCGATCTCGTGATGGGCGAGGCGTTCGCGGAGGCGCCGCGCGTCGGGCCCTATGTCGGGGACGTCGCCCTCGGCGCGCGCCTCCTCGCGGAAGTCTGGGCCCGGCGCGCGCCGCTGTTCCTGTTCTGCGTGACCATGGAGAACCACGGCCCCTGGAAGCCCGGGCGGCTGCCGGGCATCGACGATCCGCAGGCGCAGTACCTCCATCACGTCGCCAATACCGGGCGGATGGTCGAGGATCTCGTCGCGGGCCTGGACGCCGTCGCCCGCGAGCGCGGCCAGACCATCACGCTCTGCGTGTTCGGCGACCACGCACCGTCGCTGCCGAGTTGCAAGCCGGGCTTCGGCGGGCGGACGACCGAGTACGCCCTGTTCCGCTTCGGCCGCCCGCAGGCGGTCCCGCGCCGCGCCGACATCGCCGCCGACGAGCTCGGTCGGGCGCTCCGCGGGGCCCTCGCGACGGCACCTGCGGACATCGCCGCGGGGACATGATACGGTTAAGCTTGCGCGGCATAAGCGTGGCCGTGCCACGCTGGTGACGCATTGCCCGCGGATAGCGCGACCGTCCGCACGGCAGCCGCCGCACCGGCGCGGTCGTTAAAGCGATCGCAGCGTTTGGCGGTCAAACTGGGTATCCCGGCCCGGGCCAGCGATGGCGCGGGCTCGGCGAGGAGAAATCTTTGTGATGCTGCGTAAGACGGCGTGCACCGCCCTGATGGCCGCCCTCGCGGCTGGATCTGCCGGCGGCTGCACGTACATGCCCGCGGCGGGTCCAACGGCGAGCGCGATCCAGGCCGGGGCCGAGGTCGCCACGGCCGACGGCGGGATCCTTGCCCGCTACGAGATCATCGACGTCACCCCCTCCGTGGTCGAGGCCCTGCGCGGCCGCCCCCTCGACAGCCTGCTCGCCTCCTTCGGCGACCATCGCCCCTCCTCCGAGCCGGTCATCGGCATCGGCGACATGGTCTCGGTCTCCGTCTGGGAGGCCGGATCCGGCGGCCTGTTCTCCGGACCCCTCGTCGCCGACCGCTTCTCCGCCGGATCCAAGTCCGCCCTCATCCCCGAGCAGCCCGTCGGGCGCGACGGCGCCATCTCGGTGCCGTACGCCGGCCGCATCAAGGTCGCCGGCCGCCGCACCCAGGACGTCCAGGCGCTCATCGAGAACGAACTCGCCGGCAAGGCCATCCAGCCCCAGGTGCTGGTCTCGGTCACCCGCCCGATCTCCCAGGCCGTCACCGTCACCGGCGAGGGCGCCGCCGGCGCCCGCCTGCCGCTCTCGGGCCACGGCGACCGCATCCTCGACGTCATCGCCGCCGCTGGCGGCAACCGCGCGCCGGTCAACGAGACCTTCGTGCGGCTCTCGCGCGGGCCGGTGACCGCAACCGTGCCGCTGACCACGGTGGTGTCGAACCC